>CAZXXM010000254.1:0-1865 GCA_964644715.1 uncultured Salinisphaerales bacterium | reverse complement strand
GGGCGGTCCGGCTCGAGCCGGACGAACTCGATGCGGGCGCGCAGCGCCGACAGCGGCACCGGGAACGAAGGGACATCCTGCTGCCGCTCGAACGCGGCGCGCAGGTCCGTGTGCCCTCCGTAGATGCGCACCGTGTTGCCGGGCAGGTAGGCGGGCGTGAAGAACGGGAACCCCATGATGTGGTCCCAGTGCACGTGCGACATGAACACGTGGAACGTGCAGCGCATGTCCCGCCCCAGGGCGGTCACCAATTCCTGGCCGAAACGGCGCACGCCGGAACCCAGGTCGCACAGCACGAACTCCCGCGCCGGTTCGCGCGCAGCGCCGCACTCGATCTGCACGCAGCTCGAATGTCCGCCCCAGGTATGCGCCGTTCCGCGCGGCAGTTCGTCGACGAAGCGTTCCGCGTCGGCCGTATCGGCGAACGAGCGGCCCTGTGCCGCCAACAGCGCCTGCGCCACGCGGGCGCGCAGCTCGGCGGCCGTCAGCGCAACCGGCAGCGAGCCCCGCGTGCCCCAGAAACGCACCCGCACCGTCAGGTCCCGGCGTAGGCCGCGGCAGCGTCCGGCGACAGCGCGGCAACGCCGGCCGCCACCGTCGCGTGAATCGGGAACACGTACTTGAAGCGGCTGATCTCGAGGATCTCCGCGACCACGCGCTGCGGCTGCACCAGCACGACCTTGCCGCCCCTCGGGCCCACGTTCTTGGAGACCAGCATCAGCACGCGCAGGCCGGCGCTCGAGATGTATTCGAGCGCGGACAGGTCGAAGACCAGCGAATCGCCGCCGGACCGGCACTCCGGAACGTGCGGCTTGAGCGCGGCGGCGAAGGCTTCGGCGTTGTTGTGATCGACGCGTCCCTCGGGACGCAGGACCAGCACGTCGGCGCAGCGTGAAGTACTCAGCTGCATGGTCACTCCGCTGGCCTCGCAGGAAGAGACCCGATTCTAGGAGCGGCCGCCCCGGGGCGGCAACGAAGGCGCCACGGGTCCGGCGCCGGATTTACGGCGGGTGCGAATCGTGGCGGCCGATCGAAGCTTGCTCCCACCTGGGGGCTCGAAATCCGCGTCACCGGGTGACCCATACGACGCGCAGGTCGGTCCGACACCGCCGCCGATCGGCACGGCGGCAGGCGTGCGCGCCGTGGCACACCGATTGAAGGAACCCCTCGGAATCCCTTCGCGAGACCGGCTTCGGTTCGCTCATCGGCATCCTTCCCATGATCGTGACCACCAAGGCCATCTGGCTCGCCGTCCACCGCACCCTCAGCGACGCGGGCGTCGTTCGCGCCGGCCAGAGCCTGGGTATCCGCGAGATGACGCATGCCTGGTCGCTGACCGGGCTGCGGCGCCGCGATCTCGTCGGCGCGCTCGAAAGCCTGAGCCGCGGCGGCTTCATCAAGATCGCGACCAGTGCGAACGGCCCACGGGCCGAACTCGTCGATGCCTCGTTCGGACTGCTGGACGGTGGCGGGCGCGACACCCTGGCCGTGAACACGCTGAGCCGTCTGCGCGAGTTGCGCGGACGCCCGCCTCACCTGGCGCAGTTCGCCCAGCGCCGGCAGGAAGGGCGCCGCCGCGACGATCGCGCTCCCGGCCCGTTGCGCGCAACGTCCTGAACTCTGGCTTTTCGATGCCGGCGGCTTCAGGCCGGCCTGCCCTCGCGGACACCCCGGTCGCGCTCGATATCGGCGGCAAACCTCTCCGCGGCATCGCCCCTGCTGTCGACTTTCGCCGGGCGCGGATCTGATCGCGCGCGGTTGGACGGCATCGAGAAGCGAAATGGACAATCCGGCCGTTCTCGTGCCCACGCAAGAGCAGCGGCGCGCCATCGAAGGATTCCGCAAATCGGCTGGCCGATTCACCA
>CAZXXM010000253.1:4648-5386 GCA_964644715.1 uncultured Salinisphaerales bacterium | reverse complement strand
CGCCGCGACCGGCCGGTGGTACTTGCGCATCAGCGCTTCGCGGCGGCCGGGATGCACGTTCATCTTCGTCAGGTCGTGGCCGTGGATCGCCAGTACGCGCGGCACCATGATCCAGCGCCATAGCGGCCAGAACAGCGCAATGCCGAACATGCCGGGGTACCCGGTCGGCATCTGCGGGATGTTGCGGAAGCTACGCAACGACTGGTAGCGCCGCGTCGGCCACGCGTGGTGGTCCGAGTGGCGCTGCACGTTCCAGAAGATGATGTTGGACGCCACGTGGTCGGTGTTCCAGGAATGCTCCGGGCGCACGTGCGCGTAACGGCCGTTCGGCAGCTTCTCCCGCAGCAGGCCGTAGTGCTCGATGTAATCGGCCAGCGCCAGGAACAGGTAGGTGATGAAGGCGCCGCCCAGCAGATAGGGCACGACGACCCATCCGTACATCCACGCGATCAGCGCGTACACGGCCAGCGAGATCAATGCCGGCTGGATGAACTCGTTCTCCAGGGTCCACGGCCCCTTGCCCTTGCGCGCGAGCCGCTCCTTCTCCAGCTGCCAGGGCCGGATGAAATCGCTGTGAGGCACCTGGCGCAGGATCATGAATTCCCAGAAGCCCTCGCCGAAACGCGCGGAGCCGGAGTCTTCCGGCGTCGCCACGTCGCGGTGATGGCCGCGGTTGTGATCGATCATGTACTGACCGTAGAAGCCGGTGGCCAGCGAGAGCTTGGCCATGCTGCCAAT
>CAZXXM010000253.1:0-4638 GCA_964644715.1 uncultured Salinisphaerales bacterium | reverse complement strand
CTCTTCTTGTGACCGAGCTCGTGCGCGGTGGCGATCGCGAACCCGTTCATCAGGCCGCAGGACCAGGCCACGCCGATGTACGAGAGCACCGACAACTCCTGCGTGCCGACCGCCCAGGCGCCGGCGAACAGCGCGACGTAGTGGCAGGGCACCGTCAGGTACAGCAGCCAGGTGTAATAGCGGTCTGCTTCGAGCCGCGGCACCGCGGCCTCCGGCGGATTGCGCGTATCGCGACCGAACAGCACGTCGAGATCGAGGATCGGGAAGACGAGGTAGGTCAGCACCACGGTCAGCCAGTACCAGGCCGCCTGCCCCGTGACGACGGCGAGATAGATGCTGAGGACCGGCGTCAGGACCCACAGCGGCACCAACGGCCAGGCGTAGCGCTTGGGATCGCGCCACGTGGTCGCGGCAGCATTCAACGGCAGGCTCTCGGTGCGGGTGTTCATGCCGCGGTCTCCTCGTTCTATTCCGGCAGGCCGGTCCGTGCCTCGGACCCGCCCGTGTCAGGGATTAGAACGGTGACGCCCGGCGCCGTGCGCCTCCCCAAAGGGGTGTTTTGGGAGGGACCGACGACGCCGGTCCCGTCCGGCGGCGCCGGGTCTCAGGGGTTGGCCGGCGCGGTTTCGAACGGTGGCGCGTCGTCGGCCGGCGCGGCGGGCGCCGCCGGTGCCTTCGCGCTGCAGACTTCCTCCACCAGCACCGACAGCGGCGTGTCGCCGGCGTAGCCGCAGTGCCGGTCGTCGCGCACGCACTGCAGGATCTTCTTGTTGCCGTTGTCGCACTTCACCGAATAGACGAGGGCCCCGTGCTTGTCGGCCTCGCCCAGTGGAGTGATCTGCGGCGCCGCCGATGCTGCGGCCATCGAAAAGAGCGCGATCGGGAACGGCGCAAGGCGGATCAGGCGAAGGTTCATGGTCGGACTCGGACGGCGGCAAAGGGCTCGTGCCGATCATAAGCCCGCTGCGACGCGCCGACCGACCGCTCGGGAATCGGCGGCGACCCCTCGTCATTCGGTCGCCGCGATCGCTCCGGTCGCCACGGGTGATGCGGATCGCCGATCATGGGGACCATGACGAGCGAGACTTCTGCCCCGGTTCCGCCGCCCTCGCGTTCGCGCACCGTCCCCTTGATCGTCGCGTGCGCGCTGTTCATGGAGAACCTCGACGCGACGATCATCAGCACGGCGCTGCCGGCGATCTCACGGGATCTGGACGAGGATCCGCTGCACCTGTCGCTGGCCATCACGTCGTACTTGCTGAGCCTGTCGATCTTCATACCGCTGTCGGGCTGGCTCGCCGACCGCTACGGGGCACGCGCCGTCTTTCGCAACGCCATCCTCATCTTCGTGCTGGGCTCGGTCGCCTGCGCGGCCGCCGACAGCGTCGGTGATCTGGTGGCCGCCCGCATGTTGCAGGGCCTGGGCGGTGCGCTGATGGTGCCGGTGGGCCGGCTGGTGCTGCTGCGCCAGGTCCCGAAGGCCGAGCTCGTCGCCGCGCTGTCGTTCGTCACGATTCCCGCGCTGACCGCTCCGATCTTCGGCCCGCCGCTCGGCGGCCTGATCGTCACGTACACGACGTGGAAGTGGATTTTCCTGATCAACGTGCCGATCGGCGCGCTCGGCTGGTTCCTGGTGACGCACTACATCCACGACACGCGCGAGGAGATCCGCGCGCCACTCGATCTGGCGGGCTGGTGGTTGCTCGGCGGTTCGATGGCCGGCCTGGTGTTCGGGCTCGAGAGCCTGGGCAAGCACGTGGTCAGCCCGGGCGCGACCTATCTTTCGTTGTCGGTCGGTGTCCTGCTGCTCGCCTTGTACGTCCGCCATGCCCGCAGCGACGAGGCCCCGATCCTGAGGCTGGCGCTGCTGAAGGTGCCGAGCTTTCGCGCATCGATCACCGGCGGCTCGCTGTTCCGCATCGGGCTGGGCGGGTCGACCTTGCTGCTGCCGATGATGCTGCAGCTCGGCTACGGACTGTCTCCGTTGCATTCGGGGCTGCTGACGTTCGCGACGGCGGTCGGGGCGCTGTCGATGAAAGTCGCGGCGCCTGGCATCACGAAACGCTACGGCTTCCGCTCGATCCTGGTCTACAACACCGCGATCTGCGCGATCGGCCTGTTGACCTGTGGATGGCTGTCACCGGACTGGCCGGTGGGCATCGCGCTGGCGCTGCTGCTGCTCACGGGATTCTTCCGCTCGCTGCAGTTCACCTGCATCAATGCGCTGGCCTTCGCCGACGTGCCGAATCCGGACATGAGCCAGGCAACGAGTTTTTCCAGCACCGCGCAGCAACTGGCGCTGTCGGTCGGCGTGGGCCTGAGTTCGCAGGTGCTCAACATCAGCATGGCACTGCGCGGCGGCACGACCTTGAGCGTCGCCGACTTCACGCACGCGTTCGGCTTCATGGCCCTGGTCTCGCTGTCGGCGATCTTCGCGTTCCGCAAGCTCGGCGCGGACGCCGGCAACCTCGTCAGCGGACACCGGCTCGTGCTGGCCGACGGATCCTCGGCCAAGGATGTGGATTGAGGTTTGCTTCCGAACGCTATCGCTGTGCTCTTCGATACGTGCAGCACGCGACGACGAAATCCCTGCCGGGGCTGTTGCACGCCGTAACGCTAGCCCTGCAGGCATCGCGATATATTCGAAGCCTCCATCGTCTCCCCCGGTTTTCCCGCCGATGTGCTTGCTCCGATCTGCGCGCCTCGCCGCCACTCTGATGTCCTGCGTGCTACCGCTGCTCGGCGGATGCGACGGCAGCGGTACCTACGGCGATTCGTATCAGGCGCCGACCCAGAAATACGATTTCGAAGCACTCGCCTCCACGCTGGATGGCTTCGTTGGCGACGACGACGATCAGGTTCCCGGATACAGCTTCGTTCTCGACATCGACGGGACCACGGTCTTCCAGCGCGCCGGAGGAGAACTGTCGACCTCGTCCGTCATTCCGATCGCCTCGTCCGCCAAGGCGCCCGCGGCGGCGGCCATCCTGTCGCTGGTCGACGACGGGCTGATCGATCTCGCGGCACCGGTGTCCCGATACCTGGGCGACGCAATCGACTGGCCGCTCGCGAAATCCGCGATCACGATGGGCATGCTGCTGAACCACACGTCCGGCATCCCGTTCAACTCGCCCTGCCTGTCGAGGCCGGAGATGACGCTGCAGGCCTGCGTCCAGGAGATCGCGGACACCAACCTCGATTTCTTCCCGGGTTCGATGTTCGGTTACAGCGGCGCCGGCTATCAGGTCGCCGGCTTCGTTGCCGAACGGGTCACCGGAAAATCGTGGTCGACGGTGGTTCGCGAACGCGTGACGTCACCGCTCGGCATGTCGACGTACTCGTACGGCGATGCCCGCAACCCGCGCGTGGCGGGCGGTGCGGTTTCCAGCGCGGCCGACTACCTGCGCTTCGCCAGGATGATCCTCGAAGGCGGCTCGTTCGACGGTACGACCGTGCTTTCGCCGACGCTGGCTGCACGCGTGCGAACCTCGCAGATCAGCGGTCTGGGCACGTATTACTCCCCGCTTCCGCAGGGTTCGGGCGTGGAGGGCTACAGCTTCGGATGGTGGATTTCGGATGTCGCCCAGCTCGATGGCAGTGCGGGGCCGGAGATCAGCGACCCGGGACTTCTCGGGACGACGCCGTGGCTGGACTTCGACCAGCATTACGCGGCCGTGCTGCTCGTCGACAGCACGACCGCCAACGGCCTCGCGATGTGGAAGGCCGCCCGGTCCCGCATCCGGGAGCAGATCGCAGCCCATCCCTAGCGCGGTCCGTCCCGGGCAGACACCCGGAGAGGAAAACGCGGAGGACGGGCGTACCATCGCTTCCGGGATCCCAAGGCAGGGGGACGCGGAATGAAGCACTGGAAGGACCCGGGGCTCGGCGACTACGAGGGCATGAATCCGGACCGGGTCTGGAACGTCCTGTTTGAGGCCGCGCTGCTCACCCACACCCATGCCCACAACGATCCGGCGTGGCTGTTCGCCGGACAGGTGTTCGGCGTGGGTCCGCGAGTGGGGATGAACCTGTGCATCCACGCCGGGCTGGATCCCTACCAGAGTGTGCGTGCCCAACGGGCCGACGCCTTCCCGCCCCGCATCGCAAGGGATTGACGCGCGACGTTCAGCGGGCGGATCGGCATCGCGGGAGACGAAGGACGATCCGGGGCTCGTCGCCGGTCGGGCGAGGCCCGGAGGTCGGGGAGAAGGCACATGTTCCTGAAACTGCGGAAGGGGCTGTACCTGCTGCTGGGCCTGGGCTCCGTGGGCGGCGCCGTCTTCGCGCTCGCCGGATTGTTAACCAGTCTGTTCCTGTTCGTGGCGGGCCTGACGCACGGCGAGTGGGCGGGCGCGGCAACGGGCCTGGGCCTGACGTTGATGTGTGCGGCCGGGGCGACGGGCCCGGTGTGGATCCTGATGACCGTCATCCTGCTGCCGAATCCCCCTCCCAAGGAGCGCCGCCTGCTGAGCGGGCTTCTTTCGGCGGCCATCGTCGCCGCCGGCGCGGTCGCCGCCGCGATGCTGCTCCCCGGCGATGGAGACGCTGTCGGCATCGAAACCCCGCTCGTGCTCTTCCTGCTGCCGATGCTGGTCGGGTTGGCGCTGCTGATCGAGCTCTGGCTACCGGTCTGGCGCG
>CAZXXM010000252.1:3309-5392 GCA_964644715.1 uncultured Salinisphaerales bacterium | reverse complement strand
TGCTCGCCGCCGAAGGCGTGTCCAGCGACAAGCTGCGCGTCGTGCGATCGAGCCTGGACCCGAAGCCCTGGCAGCGTCCCGAGCCGCGTGCGGTATTCCTCGCGGAATTCGGCCTGCCGACGGACGTGGTGACGATCGGCGTCGTCGCGCAGCTGATCGAGCGCAAGGGTCATCGCATCTTGTTCGAGGCTCTGCGCAGGCTGCCCGATCGTGCGCGCCTGCGCGTGATCTGCTTCGGCCAGGGGCCGCTCGCGGAAGCGCTGCGGCGCGAGGCCGCGGACCTGGGCGACATCGTGCACTTCGCGGGCTTTCGCAAGGACCTCGCGCGCTGGGTCGGCGCGCTCGACCTGCTGGTTCACCCGGCCCTGATGGAAGGTCTGGGCATCTCACTGCTGCAGGCCTCGGCGGCCGGCGTGCCCATCATCGCGTGTCGCGCGGGCGGCATGCCGGAAGCGGTGGCGGATGGCATCAGCGGTGTGCTGGTCGATCCTGGCGACATCGCCGGCCTGGCCTCGGCGCTGACCGCGCTGACCCGCGATCCCGCCTTGCGCGCGCAGCTCGGCACGCAAGGCCGCGCCCGCATCGAGCGCGAGTTCTCGGTGGACAACATGGTGGACGGCAATCTCGCGGTGTATCGCGAACTGCTGGGATAGCTCTTAGCCCGGACGGAGTCCGGGATGCCCCTCGATTTGCGACGGCGCCCCGGACTTCGTCCGGGCTACGGTTAAGACGCGCTTCGTTTGCCGATCCGCCGGATCATCCGCCGGTAGAACTCCAGCGTGGCGTCGAGCGTCTTCTGCTCGCTGTAGCGATGCCGGAAATGATTCAGGCCGTGTCCCGCGAGCTCGGCGCGCAAGGCCGGCTCACGCAGCACGCGCTCGATCGAATGCGCCAGCCGCGGCACGTCCTGCGCCGGCGTCAGCAGGCCGGTGTCGCCGCTCTGGATCAGCTCGGTACCGCCATCGGTCTCCGTGCACACCACGGGCACGCCCTGACTCCAGGCCTCGAGCACGACGTTGCCCAGCGGTTCGACGCGAGACGGGCAGACGAACACGTCGGCCATGGCCAGCAGCGGCAGCGGCTGGTCCAGCCACCCGGTGAAGTGGACGCGCGTGCCCAGCGGGGCCGCGGCCGAACGCAGCACCTCGAGCATCACGCCGTCGCCGATCAGGATCAGGTGCACCGGGCGATCGCCGATGTGCGAGGGCAGCGAGGCGACGGCGGCGATCAGATCCTGGAAACCCTTCTTGTCGACGAACCGGCCCAGGCCGAGCACGATCAGCGCCTCCGGCGGCACGCCCAGCTGCTCGCGCGTCACCGCCGGCACCGTGCCCGGCGGCAGCGCCGGCACGAAGTTGGGCACCCACTCCACGCGATCCGGCGGAAAGCCCTTCGCGACCATCCACTCGCGCATGCGCCGCGTGTTCACGATCCAGGCATCGGCATGCCGGAAGTAGCGCAGCTTGTAGTAGCCGCCCAGTCGAGCGACGTGGATGGCCCCCTCGGGCGCTCGGGTCAGCCAGCTCGCGCGCGACGCCCAGGACTGCACGATGTGCGCGCCGTGACGCTCCGCGGCCTGGCGGATCTGCACCATCGAGCCGAGGTCCACGTAGTTGCGCATCGGAAAGACTTCGGCCGCGACCCGATCCACCAGGTGCCGCTGGATCTCGGCGCCCCGTCGCACGCCGGCGAGCACCGGATGCCCGGCCGCTTCGAGCGCGCCGGCCAGCCGCAGAAACGTGCTTTCCGCCCCGCCCATGCGCGGGCTGGCGATCACTTGCAGGCTGCGGATGCTGGAGGGCATGGAGGGTCAGGGCCTGTCCGGAGGAAGCAGGTTCATCAACTGCAGATAACGCTTCGCGCTCAGGTCGGCACGATACTCCGCTACCGCGCTGCGCAGGCGATCCGGCGGCAGCGGTGATCGCAAGGTTGCAAGCATCGCGCCCGACATCGCCGCCGCATCGCCGACCGGCACGAGCGGCCCGAAGGTCCCGCCGTCGAGAATTTCCATCGGCCCGCTGGGGCAATCGGTGGACACGCTCGGGATGCCGAGCGCGAGCGCCTCGGTGAGCGCATTGGGCGA
>CAZXXM010000252.1:1166-3209 GCA_964644715.1 uncultured Salinisphaerales bacterium | reverse complement strand
CCCATGCCGAGGATCACGGGGAGCGGCTTGTCGACGAGCCAGTCGTGCGGCGCCGGTTCGGCGGCCTGCCCGGCCAGCCGCGGCGTGATCACCGGATTGCGGATCACGTGCACGCGCTCCCGCGGGATGCCGGTGACGCGCACCGTGTCTTCGCGCACGCCTTCGGACACGGCGATCACGCCGTCGGCCTCCGGATAGCGGCGGCGCATCGGCGAGGTGCGCAGCCAGCGGCTGAACGCGTCCTTGCGCTCGAGCGCGGCCGACAGGTTGGTCCCCAGGCGGATGTAGATCGGCGTCTGCGTGCCGGCCTTGCGTCGCGCGCTCAGCGCGGCGCGGCCGGCGCGGTCCTTGGCCACCAGCAGCGCATCGGGCTTCTGCTCGCGCAGGTAGCGCGCAACCTCGCGCACGCTGGTCCAGGCGTGACGCGCGTCCAGGCGCATCAGGTTCACGCTCGGCGGGATGCGCGCCGCGTGGCCGCCGTCGAGCTTGAGCGCGAGCAGGTCCACCTGCACGTGCTGCGCGAACTCCGCGCAGAGATTGGTCACCATGCGCTCCACGCCGCCGTCGCCGGAGAACGAGATCATCACGCCCAGTCGCTTGGGTTCCGGATTCATCCCTTCTCCGCAGGCGTGGACGGCAGGCCCATCGCGTTCAAGTAGCCGGTCGTCGCGGCCTCGATCTCGTAACGCCGCGCGGCCGCGCGATTGCGCTGCGCCTGCTTGGGCTGCGCCAGCTGCGATTCGAGCGCAGTGGCCAGCGCCTCGACGTCGCCGATCGGCACCAGCGGCCCGAGCGCGCCGTCTTCCAGCAACTCGCGCGAGCCGCCGGGGCAGTCGGTGGCCACCACCGGCGTGCCGCAGCCCAGCGCCTCGATCAGCACCACCGGCATCCCTTCCCAGCGCGAACACAGCGCGAAGACCGCGGCGTGGGTCATGAACGCGAAGACCTCGGCGCTGAATCCGGGAAGTGCCACGTCGTCGGCCAGGCCCAGGCTCGCAGCCTCGGCCAGCAACGCGTCGCGCTGACCGCCGCGACCCAGGATCAGCAGGCGACACGAACGGCCCTGCGCGCGCAACCGCGCGAAGGCGCGCAGCAAGGTCGCGAAATCCTTGCGCGGCGACAGCTCGCCGACGCCCAGGATCACCGGCGGCTCGCCGGGCTGGAACCAGGGATGTTCGGGACGCGGCGCTTCGTGTTCGAACAACGGCGCCGGCACCACCGGACTGGGCAGCGCGCGCACCAGCGATTCCGGCAGGCCGGTGTAATGCGCAAGGTCCTGCGCCGCGGCGACGCTCGGCACGACGACGGCCTGCGCCTTGCGATACAGCCAGCGCATCGAATTGCGCTGCATCCAGCGATCCAGCGCGCCGCGATGCGCGAGATCCACCGAGATCGTCGTGCCCGAGCGCAGCACCAGCCGAGTACCCGCACCGGACCAAGCGCGCGCGATCACGCTGCAGCGATTGACCTTGTCCTTGTCCGACAGCATCACGGCCGGGCGTTCGCGCCGCAGGTAGCCGATCACCGCCGGCAGGCTCGAATACACGTGCGCGCTGCCGAGATCCACGACGCGGACCCCTGGCGCATCCCCCAGGTCCGGACCGTGCCGGCGCACCTTCAGCTGATCGACCGCGTAGCCGCGGCGCGCGACGGCCGGGATCAGGTTGCGCATCAGCCGGTCCACGCCGCTGTGCCCGGAGGTCGCCAGGAAGAAGGCGACGCGCGGCGGCGTGCCGTCGCCCGTCACAGCCACGCGAGCGGATCCTCTTCGGCACCGGGAACCTTCCCGCTGCCGCCGCCCTCGACGAACAGCCGGTGCCAGATCGCGAACTGCATCAGGCTCCAGACCTCGCGCGTCACGTCGTGCTTCGCGCCCTGTCTCGCCAGCAGCGCCGTCACCGCTTCCGGACGACACCACTCGAGGATCGCGGCATTGCGCGGCAGCTTCCGCGCGAGCGCGGCGAGAAAATCTCCCCGCAGCCATTCGCCGACCGGCACGTGAAAGCCGGCCTTGTGCTTCCACAGGTGATCGGCCGGCAGAAA
>CAZXXM010000252.1:0-1066 GCA_964644715.1 uncultured Salinisphaerales bacterium | reverse complement strand
GCCAAGGTCGGCAGGCAGGCGTAGTCGCGCATCAGGTCGTCGGCGGCCCAGACGCAGCGCGGCAGCCGGCGGAACACCTGCTGCGAGGACAGCCGGATCGGCTGGTGATCCGAACCGAGGAGTTGCGCGATGCGTTGCGCGCCATCGAGTTCGTCGGTCTGCCGGGCATCCGACCAGCCGATCGAATACGTGCGCACCGGCTGCGAATGCAGGCGCTTCAACTGCGCGAGCAGCACTGCGGAGTCGACGCCGCCGGACAGGAACACGCCGTACGGAACATCGGCCCGCATGTGCTCGCGCATGACCTGCGCGAACAGCGGTTCCCATTCCTCGGCGGCCTGCTCATGGGTTCGCTCGCGCGGTTCGACGTCGCTTGCGCGCCAGTACGTCAGGTGCTCGACGTTCAGGTCCGCATCGATGCGTAGCGCCTCGCCCGGCAGCACGCGCTCGATGCCACGGAAGATCGTCTCGCGCCCGCTCGAAGCCTGGTTCTGCAGGAACTGCGCGAGCGCGGCCGGATCGATCGGCGGCGTCGACGGCAGCGCCGGCAGCAGCGCCTTGAGTTCGGAGGCGAACAGCACGCGGTCCGGCAGCCGCGCGTAGTACAGCGGCTTGATGCCGAGCCGGTCGCGCACCAGCCAGAGTTCGCGCTGCGCGTGGTCGAACAGCGCGAAGGCGTACATGCCGTGCAGGCGCTTCAGCGAGTCGCGGCCCCAGTGCGCCCAGCCGTGCAGCGCCACCTCGCTGTCGGAATGGCTCTGCGGACGCGCGCCCAAGGCTTCGAGTTCGGCGCGCAGTTCGACATAGTTGTAGATCTCGCCGTTGGCGACCAGCGCGTAGCGCTTGCCGGCGTCGAAGATCGGCTGATGGCCGCCCGCCACGTCGATGATCGCCAGCCGGGTGTGCGCGATGCCGAAGGCTTCCGACACGTAGTGGCCGGTGTCCTCCGGCCCGCGGTGCGCCAGGGTCGCGGCCATGCGCGCCAGGTCTTCCTGCGCGACGCGCCCGCGGCGCAGCACCATGCCGGCAATGCCGCACATCGCGGCTTACTCCGGATCGAAGCGGT
>CAZXXM010000251.1:2251-5397 GCA_964644715.1 uncultured Salinisphaerales bacterium | reverse complement strand
GAGCCCGCGCCCCAGGGGCAGGAGAAGCAGTACGCGGTATACGTCAAGGGACGCCTGTCGACCGCTGCGGAATACGAGAACGTGGTGGTGCGCGCGCAGCGCGACGGCAGCCTGGTGCAGCTCAAGGACATCGCGCGGGTCGAACTCGCAGCGACCGACTACAACCGCGCCAACCTGCTGAACGGCCAGCCGGCACCCGGCATCGGCATCTACCAGTTGCCCGATGCGAACGCACTCGACGTGCGCCGCGGCGTCGAGAAGGCGATGGCCGACCTGTCGAAGAGTTTCCCGAAGGGCATCGAGTACAAGATTCCGTTCGACATCACGCAGTTCGTGTCCGAATCGGTCGACGAGGTCATCCACACGCTCGTCGTGGCGACGATCCTGGTGCTGATCGTCGTGTTCCTGTTCCTCGAAAGCTGGCGCGCGACGCTGATTCCGATGCTCGCAGTTCCGATCTCCATCGTCGGCGCGTTCAGCGCGTTCGTGGCGCTGGGCTTCTCGATCAACACCCTGACCCTGTTCGCGCTGGTGCTCGCCATCGGCCTGGTGGTGGACGATGCCATCGTCGTGGTCGAGGCGGTGACGGCCAAGATGGACGCCAAGAGGCTGTCGGCACGCGAAGCCACGCGCGAGGCGATGGCCGAGGTCGCCGGCCCGGTCGTGGCAATCGCGCTGGTGCTGTCCGCGGTGTTCATCCCCGCCGCGTTCCTGCCGGGCCTGACTGGGCAGTTCTACCGGCAGTTCGCCATTACCTTGTCGATCTCGGTGCTGATCTCGCTGCTGGTGGCGTTGAGCTTCACGCCGGCGTTGTGCGCGCTGCTGCTCAAGCCGACGGAAGAATCACATCTGCCGGGGGTTTTCGGACGGATGTTCGGTGCCTTCAATCGCGGCTTCGCGCGGGCCACCGACCGCTACTCGCGCACCGTGCAGCACGGCATCCGGCGTTCGGTGATCGCCATCGCCGTGTTCGGCGTGCTGACGCTGGCCGCCGGCTGGCTGGTGATGACGCGGCCCGGCGGGTTCCTGCCGGACGAGGACCAGGGCTACCTGCTGGTGTCGATCCAGTTGCCTCCCGGTGCGTCGATGCAGCGCACGGAGGCCGTGATGAAGCAGTACGACGAGGTCGTGCGCAAGATTCCCGGCGTGGCCGACGTGGTCGAGATCGTGGGCTTCAGCTTTCTGTCGGGCATCACGAATTCGTCGAGCGGCACCTCGTTCCTGCCGCTCAAGCCCTGGGGTGAGCGCGGTCCCGACCAGTCTGCGCAGAAGATCCTGCAGCAGCTGCAGAAAGAGACGAGCAAGATCCGCGACGCCAACTTCCTGATCATCAATCCGCCGTCGATTCCGGGCATCGGGTCGGGCGGTGGTTTTGAATTCATCCTGGAAGATCGCACCGGCGGCCAGCTCGGCGCCCTGGTCGGCAACATGGGCGAGTTGCTGACCAAGGCCAACCAGAACCCGGAGCTCACGCGCGTGTTCACCGTGTTCAATCCGAACACGCCGCAGGTCGAATATGCGATCGACCGCGAACGCGCGAAGACGCTCGGCATTCCGATCTCGGACATTTTCGGGGCACTGCAGACTTTCTTCGGCGGCAGCTACATCAACGACTTCAACCTGTTCGGCCGCACGTATCGCGTCACCGCGCAGGCCGACGGCGCCGCGCGCGCGTCGCCCGAAGCGGTGAACCAGTTGTACGTACGCTCGAAGGACGGCGACATGGTGCCCTTGTCGACGCTGGTGTCGGCGAAGATGCGGCAGACCCCGGACTACATCGAGCGCTTCAACATCTTCCGCTCGGTGACGATCAACGGGTCCGGCGCGCCGGGCGTGAGTTCGAGCGAGGCGATGGCCGCGATGGAAAAGCTTTCCGCCGAGCTGCCAGCGGGTTTCATGCACGAGTGGAGCGGCGTGAGCTTCCAGGAACGCCGCGCCTCGGGCCAGGCCAAGTTCATCTTCGCGGCCAGCACGCTGTTCGTCTTCCTGGTGCTCGCGGCGCTGTACGAAAGCTGGGTGGTGCCCTTCGCGGTGTTGCTGGGCATTCCATTCGCCGTATTCGGGGCGTTCCTCGCGCTGGCGTTCCGTGGTTTCGCCAACGACGTCTACGTGCAGATCGGGCTGGTCATGCTGATCGGTCTGGCGGCGAAGAATTCGATACTGATCGTGGAGTTCGCCAAGCTCGGTTACGAGCGCGGCATGCCGCTGGCCGAGGCCGCGGTCGAGGGCGCCAAGGCGCGCTTGCGCCCGATCCTGATGACTTCGTTCGCGTTCATCCTCGGCACGCTTCCGCTGGTCATCGCCAGCGGTGCAGGAGCCGCGGCGCGAAAGGTGCTCGGCACGACGGTCGTGTTCGGCATGCTGGCGGCGACCTTGATCGGGATCTTCCTGGTGCCGGTGTTCTACGTGGTGATCCAGGGGACGGTCGATCGCCTGCGCGGCGGGCCATCGCATCCGCATGCGCCGTCGGGCGATGCGCCGCGGGAGGCTCTGCCATGAGGCGCCTGCTCGTCAGCCTTGCGGCGATGGCGCTCTCGGCCTGCGCGCTTGGTCCCGACTATGCGCGGCCGGAGATCGAAGTCCCGGCCACGTTCGGTGACGCGGCTGCCTCGACCGCGCCGGGATCGATCGCGGACCAGGGGTGGTGGGATCTCTACCGCGATCCGGAGCTCAATCGCCTGATCGACGTCGCCCTGCAGAACAATCTCGACCTGCGGGCCGCCGTGGCGCGCGTGGACCAGGCCAGGGCGGTGCTCGGTTCGACGGGTTTGACCTTGCTGCCGCAGATCGCGGTCACCGGCGGCGTGGAGCGCAGCAAGAGCGCGATCGACGCCACTGCGGGCGGCGATCGCATCGGAACCACCCGTACCGCGCGCGTCGGCTTGTCGTGGGAGCTGGACCTCTGGGGCCGTCTGCGGCGCGAGGACGAAGCGGTGAGCGCCGAACTGCTGGCCGCCGAATATGCGCGACGTGGGGTGCTGGTGAGCCTGGTGTCCGACGTGGCAACGGCCTGGTTCCGGCTCGCGAGCCTGGAAGAGCAGCTGCAGGTGACGCGCGCCACGCTGACCACGCGCGAGGAATTCCTGAAGTTGACCCGCGCGCAATCGGAGCGCGGCGTCGTCAGCGGTCTGGACGTCGCTTCGGCC
>CAZXXM010000251.1:0-2151 GCA_964644715.1 uncultured Salinisphaerales bacterium | reverse complement strand
CCGAGCATCTCGCTGACCGCCGGATACGGGTCGCTCAGCGGCGACATGGCGGATCTGTTCAGCCGTGGCGCGGAGACCTGGTCGATCGGCGTGGATCTGCTGCAGCCGCTGCTCGACGCCGATCGCAATCTCTATCGCGTGGATCTGGCCGACGCGCGCAGGGCCGAGGCCCTCGCGGTGTACGAGCGCGCGGTGCGCAATGGCTTTCGCGAAGTCGCCGACGCCTTGGTGACGCGGCAGAAGCTGGCCGAGGTCGAGCGCTCGCAGAACGAACTGGTGGAAGCGCAGCAGCGCGCCGAGGAAATCGCGACGGCCCGCTACAAGGTCGGCTATTCGTCGTACTTCGACGTCATCAATTCCGACCGCGACCTGTTCAACGCGAAGCTGGCGCGCTCCTCGGCGCGGCTCAACGCCCGCCTGGCGACGGTGGATCTGTACCGCGCACTGGGCGGCGGCTGGATCGAAAAAGAAACCACCCCGTAGCCCGGACGAAGTCCGGGATCCGCCTTTCCCGAAGAGCTCTCCCGGACTTCGTCCGGGCTACGTTACGCGCTGGCGTCTTCCGCCGTGTCGCGCGGCTGTCCGATGCCCTCGAACAGCGGACGCACGCGGTTGATCAGCGTGCAGAACAGGTCGGCCGTCATCTCCGCGTCGTAGATCGCCGAGTGCGCTTCGCGCGCGTCATAGGCCAGCCCGGCGGCTTCGGCGGCGCGTGCCAGCACGGTCTGGCCCAGCAGGCTGCCGCCCAGGGTCACGGTGTCGAAGCAGGAAAACGGATGGAACGGATTGCGCTTGATGCCGGTGCGTGCGACCGCGGCATTCAGGAAGCCCAGGTCGAAATGCGCGTTGTGACCGACCAGCACGGCACGCGTGCACCCATTCTCGGAGATCGCCTGGCGGATCGGCTTGAAGATGTGCGCCAGCGCGTCGGCTTCCTTCTTGGCCAGCCGCAAGGGGTTGTCCACCTTGATGCCGTTGACCTCCATCGAGGCCTTTTCCATGTTGGCGCCCGGAAAGGGCTCCACGTGGCTGAAAACGGTCTGGCGGCGCACCAGGTTGCCGGTCTCGTCCACGCCCAGGATCACCGCGGCGACCTCGAGCAGGGCGTCGGTCTGGTTGTTGAATCCGCCGGTCTCGACGTCCACCACCACCGGCAGGAACCCGCGGAAGCGATGGCCGACGCGCGGAAGAGGAGGGGGAGGAGCATCCATGGGGGCGGCACTATAGCGGATGGTCCGGGCCGACCCGGCGCTTTCACCGGTGACGAACCGCCGCGAACGTCGCTCAACCTCCGAGCTTGCTGAGCGCGAAGGCGGACAGGAAACCCGCCACCGTGATCAGGCCCGCCATGCCGTGCGCCTCCTCGAAGGCCTCGGGGATCATCGTGTCGGCCAGCATGGCCAGGATCGCGCCGGCGGCCACCGCCGTGGTGGCCGCGACCACCTCCGGCGAGAAGTGGCTGAACGCGGAATAACCGAGCAGCGCGGCCGCGCCGGAGGCCAGCGCAATGCCGCCCCAGACGCCAAAGATGTAGCCCGCGCTGCGCCCGGCGGCCTTCATGCCGGCCGCGCTGGACAAACCTTCCGGCAGGTTCGACAGGAAGATCGCGACGACGGCGACCGCGCTGACGACGCCTCCCTGCAGCAGGCTCAGGCCGATCACGATGGATTCCGGGATGCCGTCGAGCAGGGCTCCGACCGCGATGGCCGTGCCGCTGCCTTGCCGGTCGCTCTCGGTCGGCTGCAGCCCGCCCGAGCGCTTGCGATGCATCGCGCCGCGGCGCGCCAGCAGGGCATTGCCGCCGGTGAACAGCGCGGCACCCGCCAGAAATCCGATCGCGGTCGAGCCCAGGCCGCCGCGTTCGAAGGCCTTGTCCATCAGTTCGAACGACAGCGCGGAAATCAGCACCCCGCTGCCGAAGGCCATGACGGCGGCGATCAGGCGCGCCGGAATGCGGGCGAAGTAGCCGACGCCGGCGCCGAGCAGCAGCGCGGACCCCGCCAGCAGGCCCCAGAGGCCGGCTTCAAGCCAGGTGGGCACGACGAAGGTCCATGAGGGTGACGGTCAGGCGGGGTCGGATTCCACAAGATAGCCCGCAACCGGTAGCCCGGACGAAGTCCGGGGCCGCGCCCGACATCGGGCGGGCGCCCC
>CAZXXM010000250.1:0-5398 GCA_964644715.1 uncultured Salinisphaerales bacterium | reverse complement strand
GTGGCGTCGTATTCGGCAGACGTGACTTTGGTGCCGAACTCGATGTCCCGACGCAGATCGAAGCGGTCGGCGACGTGGTTCAGATAGCGAAGGATCTCCGGCTGGGCAGCGTAGCGCTCGCTCCAGACCCATTCCTCCTGTAGCGACTCGTCAAACTTATAGGAGTACTCCAAGCTTTCGACGTCGCAGCGTGCCCCAGGGTAGCGGTTCCAGAACCAGGTCCCTCCCACGCCGCTACCGCGCTCGAGCACTCGGGCCGTCAGACCCTGCTGGCGCAAGCGGTGAAGCATGTACATTCCCGCGAATCCGGCGCCGACAACGACCGCGTCTAGCGCGGTCACCGCGCCGTTACCTACCTGGTTCATCCTTATCTCCTCGCGTGCGTCCACAGATGTGGCGCATCTGACGCTTAGAGTGGCAGTCGCTGGACCGGCATTCTTGACCCGTGGAGACAATCTCTGGACACTTCGAGACATGGTCACCACGGTCCGGACAAGTAGTCTGCGGGGCTATGAAACGCTGATGCGGCGGCTAGGCGCCGACCCCGCGGCGCTCCTACGTCGATATCGCATACGGCCGGCAGCCCTTCAGGACGAAGACACCTTGGTGCCGCTTCAGTCCCTGGCTGCCCTTCTGGAGGCGAGCGCAGAGATCACGCGCTGCCCGGATTTCGGACTGCGCCTGTCCCTTGAGCAGGACATCAGTGTCCTGGGCCCTGTGGCGATCGCCATGCAGAACGCCCCAACCGTAGCCGACGCCATTGGGTACGCCTCGCGTTTCCTCTACGTTCAGAGTCCGGGCTTGATCCTCACGGCACTATCTTCCAGCCCCATCGGGCGGGACTGTGAGGAACTGCGTTTGGAGATCCGCGTGCCGCGCGCTGCCGCGCTTCGCCAGACGATGGACTTGAGCCTGGCGGACCTGCACCACATGCTGAAGGTCCTCGCAGGGAAGAACTACAGGCTTCGCGCGGTGACGCTGACGCACGCAACGCTGGCGCCGAACCGCGTTTACCGACGCTTTTTCGGGGCGCCCGTCCTTTCGCAGCAGCAGCACGCCGGGCTCCACATCGCCAGCGCAACGCTTGCCGCCGCGTTGGGTACCCAAAACGCGTTTCTACGAAAAATCGCCGTCGATTATCTGGCGATGATTTACGACGCACCCGACGTCACGCTCTCTTCACGAGTGCGGCAAGCGCTACGCCACGCGATTGGCACGCATGCCGACAGCCGGCCGGAAATCTCGCGCCTCTTCAACCTTCATCCGCGAACCTTGCAGCGGCACCTCGCAGCCGAAGGCACCACCTTCGACGCCCTACGAGATCAAACGCACCAGGAACTGGCGATGCGCTACCTCACGGAGACGCGCATCCCCCTGCCGCAGCTGGCGAGCATCCTGGGATTCTCGGAACATTCCGCGCTGAGCCGATCGTGCCGTCGATGGTTCGGTCGCTCTCCTTCGGAGATACGACGACAAGGTCGGACAAACCGTGCGCTCGAATAGGCAATGGGCCTGCTATCGGAACGGCGGACGGTTACCGATCTGTCTTGCCCGCTCGATAGCAGTCACTAGCGGCTGACCGCTCTTGGCACCTAAGCGACCGTCGCTGACCAGCCCAGAACGGTCATCGGACTGAAACGATCTGTACGCCGCAAGCGGGCGCTCTTGGCGGGCGGCTTCCGGCACCTCATGCACCTTCAGGAAATCGCTGCGACGGAGGGAGTCGATGTCTGAAGCGGGCCGAGTGGGCCAGGTCTTCCGTCATAGCAGCTCCAGCACCGTGGCACGAGCAAGCGCAGCCGGCCGGCTGGATACGCCTAGTTTCGCGTACAGGTGTTGCAAGTGACCCTTGATCGTGGTCAGTGCAAGATCGAGTCGGTCCGCGATCTGTTGATTGCTCGAGCCTGCCTCGAGCAGGGTGATCAACTCGATCTGCCGCGTCGTCAGCGCTTCGCTGCGGCCGCGAACCGCGTCGAGGATGCAGCGGACGGCTTCACCGGCTGGGCATAGCGGGCCGCGCGAGCGGCAACCGGCACGTTACGCGCAGGCCGCCCTCCGGGCGTGGTGCGGCCTTGATCGATCCGCCGTGCAACCTCAGTGCGTGACGTGCGATAGCTAGACCCAGACCGGTCCCTGGAATTCGCGCTACGGCACCGTTCGGCGAGGGCGTGTGCCCCCGGTGAAAAGGCTCGAAGATCGCCTCGCACTGCTCCGGCGCAACACCTGGGCCACGATCGGCGACCTCGACGAGGAGACCGTTGTCGGACACGGCGCACTGGACGTCGACGGTGGTGCCCGGCGCCGTGTACTTCACTGCATTGCGGACCACGTTCTCGAATGCACGGTAAATCAGTTCGCCGTTGACTTCCGACACGAAGCTCCCGGCGCCCTGCAGTCGCACGCCGCAGTTCTTCGCACGGCCCTCGAAATCGGCATCGTCGACGATCGCCGTCAGCAGCTCGATCACGTCGACACGTTCGCGCCCGGTATCGGGAGCCCCGGCTTCGAGTCGATGCAGCGTCAACAGTTCTTCCACCAGGCCGTCGAGCCGTTGCACCTCTCGTTTGATCCGCTCTATGGCCGGTTCCGCGTGGGCGAGGTCCTGCTGCAGCAATCCGATCGCTGCCTGCATGCGCGCCAGCGGCGAGCGGAGTTCGTGCGAGATGTCATGGAAGAGTCGCTGCTGACGTCCCGACGCTTCTTGCAGCCGCTGTACCATCTGGTCGAACTCTCCTGCCAGATCGACGATCTCGTCACGACGATTTCCCAGCTGTGGGAGCACGCGCACCTCGAATCGCGCCTCCGCGGCGTGCCGCAGTGCCTGGCGCAGGTGCGTCAGCGGACGGGACAGGTACCAGGCGGCGACGAGCCCCGCGAGCAGGCAGAACAGGAGTCCGAAACTGATCGGCACCAGCGGCAGCCAGAAGCGGTGATCGACATCGGGCGGTGGCCCGGACAAATCCAGCAGCAGCACGGTGCAGGCGATACCGAGCAGCGTGGCCACGCCGAAGGTGGCAAACAGTTTCCAGAAGAGCCGATTGAACGGAGGGGTCACGCGCGGGGCCTAGTCCGTGAGCAGCTGGTAGCCCATGCCACGCACGCCCTGAATCCAAGCTTGGCCGTCGTCACGCGAGCCGAGCTTCTGTCGGATGCTGCTGATGTGGACGTCGATGCGCCGATCGAACGGGGCCAACGGGCGCCCGAAAGCCTGTCGCGAAATCTCGTCCTTGCTGACCAGGTGACCCAGCTTCCGTGCGAGCACCTCCAGCAGGCTGAACTCGGTACCGGTGAGTTCCAGGTTATGGCCCTTCCAAGTGGCACGACGTCCACCAGGCCACATCTCGAGGTGCCCGGCACGGATCGATGCGGCAGCGGGAGCCGCCCCGGACGCGGGCTGGGTGCGTCGCAGAATCGCGCGCAGCCGCGCGACCAGTTCGGCAGGCGTACAGGGCTTCGCCACGTAGTCGTCGGCGCCGAGATTGAGCCCGGCGATGCGGTCAACGTCGTCGCCGCGCGCGGTCAGCATCAGGACCGGGACGTTGCTGCTCTGGCGGATGCTGCGCAGCGCCTGGATGCCGGAAAGGCCCGGCATCATCACGTCGAGCACGACGATTGCGAAGCGACCGGTCAACGATTGCCGTACGCCGGTCTCACCGTCGTTGGCGACTTCGATCGCAAAGCCCTCCGCCTGCAGATACTGCGTGAGCATCGCGGTGAGCTCGATGTCGTCGTCGACCAACAGGACGTCGATCGGTCTGAAGGCGTGGGAGGACTGCATGCGCGAAAGTATGCGCAGGTGATCCGGCCGGATGTGGGCTTCTGCGGAACTTTTACGCAGTTTTACATTGGTTAACGGTGGCTAACGATCGGATTCCTACGATGGGCGCTCGCGTCGCGATTCCCGCGCGCGGATCCATCGAAACGCTCATGAAACGGCGGTACCCGATCCTCCACGCGCTGCTGGCCTGCCTGACGGCGGGCTGCGCGTTGCAGCAGGCCTATGAATCGCCGGAGGTGCCGGTGGCCGTGGTGTGGACGGCGCAGAAGCCGCACGACGGCAGCACGCGATCCCTGGAACAGTGGTGGAAGGGCTTCGACGATCCGGCCGTCGCGGAGCTGGTGCGCATCGCCGAGAGCGACAGTCCCGACCTAGCGCAGGCGATCGCGCGGATCGACAGCGCCCGCGCCACGTTCGCCGCGGCAGGCGGCGCGATGCTGCCGGAGGTCAACGCGGGAGGATCGGTCAGCCGCGCCAAGCAGGCCGAGACCGGTCAGACGACGACCACCCGCAGCGCCAGCCTCGATGCATCGTGGGAGATCGATCTTTTCGGCCGTCTTCGCAACGGGCGCGAATCGGCGCGAACGCAACTCGAGGCCCGCATCGGCGATTGGCACGAGGCGCGCGTCTCGCTGGCCGCCGAAGTCGGGGACACCTACGTCCAGTACCGCGGGTGCCGGCAGATCGCCGAGGCGTACCGGGTGCGCCTGGAGTCGCAGACGCAGACGGTCCAGGCCACGCGCAGCGGCGTCGATGCCGGACTGATCGCGCGCACCGACGGCCATCTCGCCGAGGCCAGCGCAGCGGATGCGCGCCAGACGCTGGCCGCACAGCAGGTCGAGTGTGAGGTGCTGGTGAAATCGCTGGTGGCGCTGACGGGTCTCGATGAAAACTCTCTCCGGTCGCTGATCAACGGGGCCACGACCGGTTTGCCGGAGCCGCTGCACTTCGAAGTCGCCAGCGTGCCGGCCGACCTGCTGCGCCAGCGCCCGGACGTGGTCTCGGCCGAACGCACGTTGGCCGCACGCTACGCGGAGATCGGACAGGCACGCGCAGAGCGCTTTCCCAGACTGAGTCTGGGCGGTTCGATCACGCTGTCCGCCTCGGGCCTGATGTCCTCGGCCACCAGCTGGTCGTTCGGCCCGAGCCTGTCGCTGCCGGTCTTTGACGGCGGACAGCGCCGCGCGCAGGTCGATTCCGCGGTGGCTGCCTACAACGAACAGCTCGGGGCATATCGCGGCGCCGTGCGAGGCGCGGTCAAGGAAGTCGAGCAGGCACTGGTCGAACTCGACGGCGCCGCGCGGCGCAGCGCGGATGCTCGCGTGGCCGCCGAGCAGTACCAGCGATATGCGGCGGCGACCGAGAACAACTGGCGCGCCGGCTTCGACAGCCTGCTCTCGCTCGAAGAGGCACGGCGACTGGCGATCGAGGCGCAGGTAGCCGATCTCCAGCTGCACACCGAGCGCGTCCGGAACTGGATCGCGCTGTACAAGGCGCTGGGCGGCGGCTGGACGGCGTCGTCGAATGAAACGGCCGCAGGAGACAAGTCGTGAAGGGTCTGTTCGTCCGCTTTCGTGCCGCGCTCGTCGCGGCCACCGTGTTGCCTTTCGCCGGCTGCGG
>CAZXXM010000249.1:4045-5400 GCA_964644715.1 uncultured Salinisphaerales bacterium | reverse complement strand
GAAGGCCTGGCGCTGGCGCGTGTATTCGACGGTCTCGTCGACGAGGTTGAACAGCTCGGCCTGATGCTGGTGGCCTGCGACACCAGCCCGCGCGGACTGAATCTGCCGGGCGACTCGGAGGCCTGGGACTTCGGCGTCGGCGCCGGCTTCTATCTCGATGCGACGCAGGCGCCGTGGGCGGCCAACTACCGCATGGGCAGCTACGTGAATCTCGAACTGCCGGCGCTGATCGAGGCGAACTTCCCGGCCGCGACCGATCGTCGCGGCATCTTCGGACACTCGATGGGCGGCCACGGCGCGCTGGTGACGGCCCTGCGCCATCCCGACCGCTGGCGCTCGGTCTCCGCGTTCGCGCCGATCAGCAACCCGGTGGGGGTACCGTGGGGAGAGAAAGCCTTCGGGAATTACCTGGGCGCGGACCGGAAGCGCTGGGAGGCCTACGACGCGAGCATTCTGATGCGCGCGAAGGCGCATCCGTCCGAAGTGCTGGTCGACCAGGGTCTGTCGGACCAGTTCCTCGACAAGCAGCTGCAGCCGGAAGCGCTCGAATCCGCGGCGAAGGTGTCAGGCCAGAAGCTGCGACTGCGGCGGCACGAGGGCTACGATCACTCGTACTGGTTCATCCAGAGCTTCGTTGCGGATCACTTGCGGCATCACGCGGCGCTGCTGGAGTAGCCCGGACGAAGTCCGGGGCGCGCTCCTTATTTGAGGGGAACCCCGGATTTCGTCCGGGGCTACAGGGCCGGGTGTGGTCAGTAGTTCCAGTCGAGGCGGATACCGGCCAGCACGCTGCGCTCCGGTCCCGGCTCGTAGAAGCGGCTGTTGCCGTCGTTGACGATCACCGAACCGACGTATTCCTCGTCGAACAGGTTGTCCACGCGCACGAAGGTGCGCAGACGACCCCAGGGCTGTGCGAAGACGTAGCCGCCGTCGAGTCCGACCAGCGCGTACGACGGCGCCGAGGCCACGTTCGTGTCGTTCACCGGCACCGAGTCGATGTAGCGTGCATCGACACCCGCATGCCAGCCGGTGCGCGCGCCCCAGGTGATGGACCCGGTGACGGCGGATTCCGGCACGCCCGGGATGTCGTTGCCGCGGTCGACCGGCGCGTTCGGCGTGGCGCAGGGCGCAGCCAGGCAGGTCAGGTAGGTCTCGCGCACGCTGGCGTCGAGCAGCGTCCACGCGGCGGCGAGCGTCCAGTTCGGGATCGGCGTGCTCTCGATGCCCAGCTCGATGCCCTGGCGGCGCGTGCGGCCGGCGTTCTGGAACGTCGAGCGGCCGTTGATGTTGGTCGCCACCACGATCTCGTCTCGCGTCACCGTGTGGAACAGCGCGAGATTCACGCGCGCCGTGTG
>CAZXXM010000249.1:0-3945 GCA_964644715.1 uncultured Salinisphaerales bacterium | reverse complement strand
CGATCTCGTCTCGCGTCACCGTGTGGAACAGCGCGAGATTCACGCGCGCCGTGTGTCCGAGACGCCACTTGGCGCCGACCTCGGCGTTGTTCGTGCGCGCCGGATCCAGGTCGAAGTTCAGGCCCGCCTCTCCGTCCGGCCGGTAGGCCAGCTCCGCGAACGTCGGTGTCTCGAAGCCGCGCGCGAAAGCGCCGTAGAGATGCAGGTCCGGCCGCGCACGGAACAGCAGTCCGGCCGCCGGCGTGGTCTTCGAGTAGTGCGTCTTGCCGCTGTCGTCGCCGTTGGTGCCGACGACGAACTTGTCGTCCGACTCGAATCCGACGCGGCTGTGGCGCACGCCCAGCATCAAGGACCAGCGATCGGCCAGTTCCGCGGTGGCCTGCGCGTACTGGTCGAAGTTGTCGATGTCGTTGACCTCGTCGCGCTTGAGCGCGCCCCGTACGCCGAGCACTTGCGTGTCGCCGGTGCCGGTGAAATTCAGGAAGCCCCGGCGATCCTGCGACAGCAGGTCGTAGTTCATGCCGGCGACCAGGGTCACGGGCCGCTGGCTGATCAGGCCGCGCCAGGACCAGCGCAGGTCGGTGCCGCCGTAATCCGAATCCAGGTCCACGACGCCGCCGGAGTTCAGTGGATTGCCCTGCGTCGCGGCGGGAAGCGACAGGAACTGCTCCACCTTGCGCGAGCCGCCGTAAGCCAGCAGCCGCAGCGTGTGGGCGCCGAGCGCGTGCTCGTAGATCGCACCCAGCTGCGACTGCTCGGCGCTCTTTCGCGTGTTGAACTGCTCGGCCACCGACGTCGCCTGCTCCGGATCGTCGCGGAACTGGTCGCGCGTCAGGCCCAGCGGATCCTGCGTGTCCGGCGAATCGAAGTAGTTGCCGACCAAGGTGAGCTTGCCGTTGGTGCCGATGGCGAAGTTGACCTTGCCGTTGAGCGACTCGCGCTCGGCCTCGCTGTGGTCTCGATAACCGTCGGTCTCGAAATGCGTGTAGTCGAAGGTGTAGTCGGCACTGCCGCTGCGACCGCTGGCACCGGCGTTGGCGCGCCAGGTCCCGAAGCTGCCGGCCGCAAAGCCGCTGCTGATGCGCGAAGGCTCGGCACCGTCGGCCGTGAACAGCTGGATCACGCCACCGGAGGAATTCCCGTACAGCGTCGAGAACGGCCCGCGCAGCACCTCGACCCGGTCGGCCGTCGCGAGGTTGAAGTGCGAGACCTGCCCCTGCCCGTCCGGCTGCGTCGCCGGGATGCCGTCGAGGTACAAGCGCAGCCCGCGGATGCCGAACGAGGCGCGCGAGCCGAAGCCGCGAATCGAGATCTGCGTGTCCTGCGCATAGTTCTGGCGATCGCGCGCCAGCAAACCCGGCACGCCGGCCAGGCCTTCGGACAGGTTCACGCCCAGCGTGTCCTCGTTGAAGGATTCGCCGCCGATGACGTCGATGGACGCCGGCACGTCGAACGCGGGTCGCGCGACCCGCGTCGCGGTCACCGTGACGGTCTCCGTCGGGCCGACCGGCTGGAGGGCGCCCTGCTGCGCTTCGGGCGTCTGCGCCCACGCGGCGGGCAGCGCCAGCAGCACGCTCCCGGTCGCCAGCCAATGTCCCGCTCGAACGCCGTCCCTGCGGACGCGTTGCCTGTCCTTTCGCATCTCCTCACTCCCGAATTCGAATATTTGGACCGTCGGACGCACCACGGCCATCGGCCCTGGAGGTTCGCAACGACGGTCTGTTCTTTGCGATCGCCACGCGAGGCGGCGCCTGCGCTCGCTAAACTGACGTCTGAACAAGCTGCCGTCCATACGGAAAATCATGAAAACGCTGCGTAACGACCGTTTCCTGCGAGCGCTGCGCCGCGAGCCCGTGGACCGCACGCCGGTCTGGATGATGCGGCAGGCTGGGCGTTACCTGCCCGAATACCGTGCCAGCCGCGCCAAGGCGGGCGATTTCATGTCGCTGTGCCGCAACCCGGAACTCTGCTGCGAGGTCACGCTGCAGCCGCTGGACCGCTACCCGCTGGATACCGCGATCCTGTTCTCCGACATCCTGACCATCCCGGATGCGATGGGCCTCGGGCTGCGCTTCGTCGAAGGCGAGGGCCCGCAATTCGACCGGCCGGTCCGCAGCCTCGATGCGATCCGCCGGCTCGCGGCACCGGACCCGGAGGGCGAGCTGCGCTACGTGATGGACGCGGTGCGCACGATCCGTGGCGCGCTGGGCGATCGCATGCCGCTGATCGGCTTCGCCGGCAGCCCCTGGACCCTGGCCACGTACATGGTCGAAGGCGCCGGCGGCCACGACTTCGCGATCGTGAAGAAGATGATGCTCGACGAGCCCGAGGCTTTCGACGGGCTGCTGTCGACCCTGGTCGAGTCGGTGTCCGGCTATCTCGCGGCGCAGCACGCGGCTGGCGCCGACGCGCTGATGATCTTCGACACCTGGGGCGGCGTGCTGGCGCCCGACAGCTACCAGCGCTTCTCGCTGGACCCGATGAAGCGCATCGTCGAGCGGCTAGCGAAGTCCGCCCCCGGCGTGCCGGTGATCCTGTTCACGAAGAACGGGGGCCAGCATCTCGAGAAGATGGCCGACACCGGCTGCGCCGCCCTGGGCGTGGACTGGACGACCTCGCTGGCCGATGCGCGCCGGCGTGTCGGCGACCGCGTGGCGCTGCAGGGCAATCTCGATCCGATCACCTTGTTCGCCAAGCCCGAGCGCATCCGCGACGAAACCGCCCGCGTACTCGCCGACTATGGACAGGGACCGGGCCACATCTTCAATCTCGGTCACGGCATCCTGCCGCAGACTCCGCCGGAACATGCTGGCGCGATGATCGAAGCTCTGCACCAGCTCTCGCCCGCGTACCACTCACGCAAAGGCTGAACCACGCAAATCCGCGGCCGATGATCTCCGTACTGCTCCCCGCATGGCTGGTCGGCGCGCTGACGTTCGCGACGATGTCCGTCGTGCTGCTGTTCTGGGGCGGCATGGTCCTGTTGCCACTGGTCGTGCTGCGGGCACTGCTGCCTTTTGCGTTCGTGCAGAAGGCGCTGTCCCCGCTGATCGTCGAGGTCGCCAGCCAGTGGGTGGCCTCCAACCAGCTGGTCTACCGCGTCATGCACGCACCGGCCTGGCATCTGGATTACCGCGCGCAGCTGGACCCGCAGAAGAGCTACCTGCTGATCTGCAATCACCAGTCCTGGGCCGACATCCAGATCCTGTTCGACCTGTTCCACGGCCGCACGCATTTCCTGCGCTTCTTTCTGAAGAAGGAGCTGATCTGGATCCCGATCGTCGGCATCGCCTGCTGGGCGCTGGACATGCCGTTCATGAAGCGCCACTCGAAGCAGGCCATCGCGGCCAACCCGGCGCTGCGCGGCGAAGACCTGCGCACGACGCAGCGCTTCTGCGAGAAGTACCGACGACGCCCGATCACCGTCGTGAACTTCCTCGAGGGCACGCGCTTCTCGGAATCCAAGCGCGCGGCCAGCGCCTCGCCCTACCGTCACCTGCTCAAGCCCAAGTCGGCCGGCCTGTCGTTCACGCTCAATGCGATGGGCGAGCAGTTCGGCGGCATCATCGACGTGACGCTGGCCTACCAGCCCGCGCGCAAGGGCCTGGTCTGGAGCTGGCTGTGCGGCGAGCAGAGCCACATGGCCATTCACGTCGACACGCTGCCGATCCCGCCGGAGATGATCCGCGGCGACTACGAGGGCGACGCGGAATTCCGGACGCGCTTCCAGGCCTGGATCAATGGCATCTGGTCGCGCAAAGACGCGCGGCTGGAACGGATGCTCAACGGCGCGGATCGCGCCGAAGCCACGCCCAGGCTCACCTGATCTCCACGTAGCCCGGACGAAGTCCGGGGCAACACTACCCTGGACGGAGCAATCCCGGACTACGACCGGGGTGAGGACGGGTGATGCGGGCGCGCCATCTGTCATCCTTGCGCCGGGCC
>CAZXXM010000248.1:0-5417 GCA_964644715.1 uncultured Salinisphaerales bacterium | reverse complement strand
CTCGGCGCCGCGCTGACGGCCGACTGGGCGCAGATCGACGATCGCTTCGAGCGGCTGCGCGGAGACATCGAGCGGCCGCTGATGCGGCCGGCGGACCTGTTCATCGAGCCGGCCGACGCCCTCGAAGCCCTGTCGCTGCTGGACGACCTGCGTCCCGCATCTGCGGCCACGAGCCGCGGAGCGCAGGCACTGGGCGCGGGATCGGACGCGGTCAAGGCCCATCTGGGCGCCACCGCGAACCGCGTGCTGTTCGTCGCCGAATCTCCCGGGCGTCGCGAAGCGCTGATCGACTGGCTCAAGCCACAGGGCATCCTGCCGCGCACGCACGAAGGCTGGGCGTCCTTCACCGCCGACAAAAACAAATACGGCATCACGCTGGGCCCGGTGCAGGACGGCATCGCGTTCGACGCGCTGGCCATCTCTCTGGTGGCCGAGCCCCAGGTCTTCGGCCAGCGCGCGCCGGTGGAATCGCGCAAGCGCGCCAACAAGATCCGCGACCCCGAGACGATCCTGCGCGACCTGTCCGCGCTCGACATCGGTTCGCCGGTAGTTCACGTGCAGCATGGCGTGGGCCGTTACCGCGGCCTTCAGCGCCTGGAGGCCGGCGGCGTCGAGGCGGAGTACCTGGTGCTCGAGTACGCACCGCGCAGCGGCAGCAAGGAACCCGACAAGCTCTACGTGCCGGTGGGCTCGCTGCAGCTCATCCATCGCTATACCGGTAGCGAGGAACAGACCGCGCCGCTGCACAGCCTGGGGACCGACCGTTGGGGCAAGGCGCAGGCCAAGGCGCGCGAAAAGGCCAACGACGTCGCCGCCGAACTGCTGCAGATCCAGGCGCGACGCGCGGCCAAGCAGGGCGTGGCGATCGACATCGTCGACGACGACTACCGCCGCTTCTGCGAAGGCTTTCCGTTCACGACGACGCTCGACCAGCAGAAGGCGATCGACGCGGTACTGTCCGACCTGTCGAGCCCGCGCCCGATGGATCGCGTCGTCTGCGGGGACGTCGGCTTCGGCAAGACCGAGGTCGCACTGCGCGCCTGCTTCGCGATGGCGCGCGCCGGCAAGCAGGTCTGCGTGCTGGCACCCACGACCTTGCTGGCGCAACAGCACGAGAAGAACTTCCGCGACCGCCTCGCCGACTGGCCGATCCGCGTCGGCGCCATGTCGCGCATGCGCACGACCAAGGAGCAGAACGCGTCGCTGAAGGAGCTCGAGGAAGGCAAGCTCGACATCATCATCGGCACGCACCGGCTGCTGCAGCCGGACGTGAAGTTCAAGAACCTGGGCCTGGTCGTCGTCGACGAGGAGCATCGCTTCGGCGTGCGTCACAAGGAACGCCTGAAGAACCTGCGCGCCGAGGTAGACCTGCTGACGCTCACCGCCACGCCGATTCCGCGCACGCTCAACATGAGCCTGTCGGGCCTGCGCGACCTGTCGATCATCGCCACGCCGCCAGCCTCTCGCATCGCGATCAAGACCTTCGTCGCCGAGTGGGATCGCAACCTCGTCATCGAGGCCTGCCAGCGCGAGCTGCGCCGCGGCGGACAGGTCTACTTCCTGCACAACGAGGTCGCGAACATGGAGAAGTTCGCGCGCGACGTGCAGGAGATGGTCCCCGAAGGCCGCGTGCGATTCGCCCACGGCCAGATGCGCGAGCGCGAACTCGAGCAGGTGATGCTCGACTTCTACCACCAGCGCTTCGACATCCTGGTGTGCTCGACGATCATCGAGTCGGGCATCGACGTACCCACCGCCAACACCATCCTGATCGACCGCGCCGATCACCTGGGCCTGGCGCAGCTGCACCAGCTGCGCGGCCGCGTCGGCCGCTCGCATCACCGCGCCTACGCCTACCTGCTGGTGCCCTCGCGCGTGGATCCGCAGACCGGCCTGAAGACGGCCCTGAGCGGCGACGCGCAGAAGCGGCTGGAGGCTATCGAGGCGCTGGAAGAGCTGGGCATGGGCTTCACGCTGGCCACGCACGACCTGGAGATCCGCGGCGCCGGCGAGATCCTGGGCGAGGAGCAGAGCGGCCACATCCAGGAGGTCGGCTTCGCCATGTACGCCGATCTGCTGGCCCGCGCCGTCAAGGCGATCCAGCGCGGGAAGCTCGACGACACCCCGTTCGGCGTCGCCGCCTGCGAGGTCGACCTGGGCGTCTCGGCGCTGATCCCGGATACCTACGTGCCCGACGTGCACATGCGCCTGGTGCTGTACAAGCGCGCGTCGGAGGCGGCCGACGAGGCGGCGCTGGACGAACTCAAGATCGAGATGATCGATCGCTTCGGCCTGCTGCCCCCGCAGGCCGAGCGACTGATCGAAGCCGCGCGCGTGCGCATCGCCGGCGAGGGCCTGGGCCTGACCAAGGTGCGCGCGGGCAGCCGCAGCGCGATCCTGGATTTCGGCCCCGAACCGAAGATCGAGACGCCGCGCCTGATCCGGCTGATCCAGCAGCAGCCCAAGATCTACAAGCTCGAAGGCCAGAAGCGGCTGCACATCAACGCCGTGCTCGATCCGCCGGAAGGCCGTGCGGACCAGATCCTGAATCTGCTGGTGGCGCTGAAGCCGAAGACGCCACCCGCAGCCCTGTAGGGTGCGCTCCGCGCACCATCGGCTCTCGCTTCTTGTCCCGGGGTGAATGGCGCGCGGAGCGCACCCTACGAAGGCCTCGCTCCCGACTCGACTGACGCGATCGAGGCGATAATCGGCCTCGAGTGGCCCGCACGCCATCGCCTCACGCGTCCAAGAACACCTCATGAAGCACGCTTTCCTTTCGAACTTTTCCGGCTGCCTCCTCGCGTTCGTCATGGCCGGGGCGAGCTTGCCGGCGCAGGCCGAGACCTGGCGCGTCGACCTGATCGTGTTCCGCTTCCTCGGCGGCATCGACGAGCGCGGCCGCCTGCCCCAGGCCCCCGGCCTGGCGGGCGCCATCGAGCTGGACGACGCCGCAGCGCTGAGCGCGGCCGGCATCACGGTGCTGCCGGACGCCGACTTCGCGCTCGGCGAGCAGTGGAGCAAGCTCAAGTCCAGCCCCCAGTTCCGCCCGCTGATCCGCATCGCGTGGACGCAGAACGATCCGCCGGTCGAGAACGGCCCGCGTCTGCATCTGACGGCCGGCAGCAAGCTCAAGCTCAGGGACGAGAAAGGCCTGGGCGAGCGCGAATTCCAGGAAGTCGACGGCACCGTGGCCCTGCACCTGGGCCGCTACCTGCACCTGGACGCCGCGATGATCTTCACCAGCACCGGCGAGCCGCCGCAGTCCTGGATGCTCAGCGAGTCCCGGAAGATGCGCAGCGAGGAGCTTCATCACCTCGACAGCCCGCGGCTGGGACTGATCACGCGGGTCACGAAATGGGGTCCGGGGCTGACCTCCGATAAGCCTGCCGCGACACCCTGATTTCCTGCTGGACCGCAGAAAATGAACCCCTACCCCAGACGAAGTCCGGGGTTCCCTCATCCAGAGGGCGCAATCCCGGACTTCGTCCGGGCTACTGGGGTCTCTTTTTATTCTTTTTTGATCTTTTATTCCATCCTAAAATTGTTTTTCAGCTCATAACGAACTGCTCATTAATTCTTTTGCGGACTTAAAACCTGCAGACAAAATGCTCGCCACTTCTAATCCGTCCGTCGTGGAGACATTTCGTGCAGAACACAGGGAGCTTCAATAAGGATCGATTCCGCCTGGGGGCGAATCGCATCGCGCAGGTCGCACTCGTTGGCGCCTTCATCGGCGCTCCGCTGAGCGCCGTGGCCCAGCAGGCCACCGTCCAGGACCTGGACCAGCGCATCAAGATTCTCGAGCGCCAGCTCGAAATCCAGAAGGAAGAGGCCGAGACCAAGGCCAAGGACGCCACCACGACGAAAATCGACGACAAGGGCGTCTCGATCAAGAAGGGCGACTTCGAACTGAAGTTCAAGGCCCTCGTGCAGGCTGACGTCCGCACCTATCTGGACGACTACAACCCGGCCAATACGACCGAGACGGCGACGACCAATCGCAACGGTCTGTACAGCAACGATACGGTGACCTTCCGCCGCATCCGCCCGACGTTCGAAGGAACCTTCGGCAAGCTCGTGGGTTTCCGCCTGACGCCGGAATTCGCCGGCAACGGATCGGGCGATGCGGCGAGCATCGTCGACGCCTACGTGGACCTCAAATTCAGCCCGGCGGCCACCTTGCGCGCCGGCAAGGTGAAGGGCCCGGTCGGCCTGGAACGCCTGCAGTCCGGCGGCGCGATCACGTTCGTCGAGCGTGGATTCCCGACCGAGCTGGCGCCCAACCGCGATCTCGGCATCCAGCTGCAGGGCGAGCTGTTCTCGTCCACGGTGAATTACACGCTGGGCTATTACAACGGCACCGCCGACGGACGCGACGTGGCGGCCTCGGATTCGGACAATCGCAAGGAGATCGGCGCCCGCCTGTTCCTCGAGCCGTTCAAGAACGAGCCCAGCTTCTTCCAGGGCCTGGGCTTCGGCATTGGCAGCAGCTTCGGCACCAAGGACCAGGGCGCGTTCAACGCCGGCGGAGCCAACAACTTCCTACCGCGCATCCGCACGCCAGGCCAGTTGCAGGTGTTCAGCTACACCACGGCCGCGACCGCGGCCACCGCCACCGCCGCGGGCTCCACCGGCGTCTATGCCGACGGCGATCACACGCGCCTGTCGCCGCAGCTCTACTTCTATCGCAACTCCTTCGGCCTGCTGTCCGAATACATCACCTCCGAGCAGGAACTGTCGCAGGGCTTCGTCGCCGCCGGAGCGGGGTCGACGCCGTCGGCAACCACCACGCAGAAGCTCAAGAACGAGGCCTGGCAGGTTGCGGTCTCCTACGTGCTGACCGGCGAGGACGCGAGCTTCCGCGGCGTCACCAAGCTCAACCAGCCGTTCACGATCGGGGGTCCGGGCTGGGGCGCGTTCGAAGTCGCGGCCCGCTACGGCAAGCTGGAAATCGACGACGAGGCCTTCGACACGGTGACCGACGGCGGCGTGACGTTCGCGCGCTTCGCCAACCCGGTTTCGCAGATCTCGGAAGCCGAGGCCTGGACGCTCGGCCTGAACTGGTACCTCACCACCAACGTCAAAGCGGTGCTGAACTACACGCAGGTGAAGTTCGAGGGTGGCGGCGGTGGAATCGCGGCGGCCCCGGAAGATCGTGAGGACGAGAAGACCGTCTTCGCCCGCCTCCAGCTGTCCTTCTAATCACGTCTCTGCAACCGGATCCCCGCCATGTCGTTCAAGAAACTCCTTCTCGCCGCCGCGCTGTCCGGCGCGGCCTTGGCGGCACACGCCGCCAACGTCGAGCTGCTCAACGTCAGCTACGACCCCACGCGTGAGCTCTACAAGGACATCAACGAAAAGTTCATCGCCGACTGGAAGACGAAGAGTGGTGACACGCTCACGATCAAGCAGTCGCA
>CAZXXM010000247.1:0-5423 GCA_964644715.1 uncultured Salinisphaerales bacterium | reverse complement strand
CCGGCCGTCCGGGTCCAGGCAGATCACCAGATCTCCCGTATCGAAATCGCCTTCGACACGCCGGACGCCGACCGGCAGCAAGCTCTTGCCCTGCCCTCTGAGGACGACCGCCGCCCCGGCATCCAGATGCAGCTTGCCTCGCGCCTGCAGCTGGCCCGCGATCCACCGCTTTCGGGCCGACATGCCGCCTGCGTCCGGCAGAAGCAGCGTGCCCAGTGATTCGCCGGCCGCCAATCGCTCCAGCACCTGTGGCGCCTTTCCGAACGCGATTGCCGTGCTGGCGCCGGATCGTGCGGCGATGCGGGCCGCAGATAACTTGGTTCGCATACCTCCGCGACCCAGTTCGCCCTTGCTATCGCCCGCCATCACGTTGAGTTCCGGCGCCGACAGCGAGATCTCGGACACCAGCTTCGCGTCCGGCTTGATCCGAGGATCGGCGTCGAACAACCCATCCTGATCCGTCAGGATCACCAGCAGATCCGCTTCGATCAGATTGGTCGTCAGGGCGCCCAGCGTGTCGTTGTCACCCAGCCGGATCTCGTCGGTCGATACCGTGTCATTCTCATTGACCACCGGCACCGCGCCGAATTCGAGCAGAGACTTGAGCGTTGCCCGGGCGTTGAGATAGCGCGAGCGGTTCGCCACGTCCTCGTGGGTCAGCAGGATCTGCGCGGCGCGAATGCCGTGTGCCTCGAACCCCAGCTCCCAGGCACGGACCAGTCCCATCTGGCCCACTGCCGCGGCCGCCTGCAGCTCGTGCAGAACACCAGGGCGCTTCTTGAGTCCCAGTCTGGCCATGCCTTCGGCGACGGCCCCGGACGACACCAGGACGACCTGGCGTCCGCCGGCTCGCAGCGCCGCGATCTGGGCGCACCAGTCACGGATCGCCTCATGGTCCAGACCCTGTCCACGCGCGGTCAGCAATGAGCTGCCGATCTTGATGACCCAGCGCTTTGCAGTCTTGAGCTTCTCGCGCGTCATGCTGCGGGATTTCCTTCCGTTCCCGGCGCAGCCGCCGGCGGTTCATTCGACGTCGATTCCACTGCAATTTCCGGCTCGCGCGGTGCCTGGGCCTCGATCCACTGCATGGCCTCACCGCACAACACGTCGCAGCCGGCCCGCGTGGCGGCCGAGATCGCGAACCAGCGGCCCTGCCAGTCGAGCGCCTTGAGCGTCTTTCGGATCAGCTTGTCGACCTCTTTGGCCGGCATCACGTCGATCTTGTTGAACACCAGCCACTGTTCGCGCCCTGAGACCTCGGGGCTGAACGCGTGCAATTCGTCGCGGATCGTGCGCACGTTGGCGGTCAGCGAGGCACCATCCGGTGGCATCACGTCCACCAGGTGCAGCAACAGTCGCGTGCGGCTCAGATGCTTGAGAAAGCGGATGCCCAAACCCGCACCCTCGGCGGCACCTTCAATCAAGCCGGGCACGTCCACCATCACGAAAGACTTCAGTGGTCCGACCGAGACCACGCCGGGCTGCGGGTAGAGCGTCGTGAACGGGTAATCGGCGATCTTCGGCCGTGCCGCCGAGACCGAGGCCAGCAAGGTGGATTTGCCGGCGTTCGGCAGGCCCAGCAATCCGACGTCGGCCATCAGCGACAGCTCGACTCTCAGTTCGCGCTGTTCGCCTGGAGTTCCCGGCGAGGCGCGGCGCGGCGACCGGTTGGTCGACGATTTGAAACGGACATTGCCCAGACCGTGGAAGCCGCCCTGCGCAATCTTGACCCGCTGACCGGGAAGTGTCAGCTCGCCGATGCGCTCGTCGGTGGCGATATCGTGGATCAGCGACCCTAGCGGCATCGGAACCTCGATATCGGCGCCCCCTGCTCCGCGGCAGTTGGAGCCACTGCCGTTTTCACCTCGCTTGGCGCGGAACACCCGGTTGAAGCGGAAATCGGCCAGCGAATTGAGATTCGGGTCGGCAACGGCGTAAACGCTGCCGCCGTCGCCGCCGTCCCCGCCGTCCGGCCCCCCGAAAGGAATGGCCCGCTCGCGGCGGAAGCTGACGCAGCCGTTTCCGCCATCGCCGGCTTCGACCTTGATCGTCGCTTCGTCTACGAATTTCATGAAGGGGGATAATGAAAAAGGCCCCGTTCGGGGCCTTTTTCGGATTCGCTGTGATTCTTAGGCGGGAACCACGTCGACATGCGTGCGGTTCTTCGGGCCGCGGGCCCGGAATTCCACCTTTCCATCGGCCAGCGCAAAGATCGTGTGATCCTTGCCCAGGCCGACGTTAAGACCGGCGTGGTATTCGGTGCCACGCTGGCGAACGATGATGTTTCCTGCAATCACCTGCTCACCGCCGAAGCGCTTGACGCCCAGGCGCTTGGACTTGGAATCGCGACCGTTGCGGGTTGAGCCGCCTGCCTTTTTATGTGCCATTTCAGTGCTCCGGGATTAGGCGACGATCTCGGTGATCTTCACCTGCGTGAAGTTCTGCCGATGTCCCTGTTCCTTGTGATAGTGCTTGCGACGACGATGCTTCACGATACGGATCTTGTCGCCGCGACCGTGGGCCACAACCTCGGCCTTGACCGAGCCACCCGACACGAGGGGGGCACCGACCTTGACCGACTCGCCCTCGCCAACCAGCAGGACTTCGTCGAAGGAGACGGTGCTGCCGACGTCGGCAACGAGAGTTTCAATCTTCAGGGTTTCGCCCGAGGCCACGCGGTACTGCTTGCCCCCGGTCTTGATCACGGCGTACATCGATTCTTGCTCCCGCAACTGCCTGCCAAGATGCTGGCCCGGCTTGAAAAAGGTCGCGAAGTTTATGGGCGTGTCGTCGAATCGTCAATCTAAAATCACAGGCTTGCCCGCGTTGACCGCGGCTCCCCGCCTCCCTAGCATCGCGCGCCTCGATCCTTTGCGCTCATGGACCTCAAAACTCTCCTGACCCCGATTGCCGACGACATGCGCGGGGTCGATACCGTGATCCGCTCGCGCCTGTCGTCTGAAGTGGCGCTGATCAACGAGATTGGGGGCTATATCGTCGCCGCAGGGGGCAAGCGCCTGCGCCCCGCCTTGGTGCTGCTAGCGGCCAGTGCATTGGACAGCCGTGACGAGTCGAGCCGCCGGCAACTCGCGGCCGTCGTGGAATTCATCCATACCGCCACCCTGTTGCATGACGACGTGGTCGATCATTCGGACCTGCGCCGCGGCCGCAAGACCGCCAACGCCGTGTGGGGCAACGCAGGCGCCGTACTGTCCGGCGACTTCCTGTATTCGCGCAGCTTCCAGATGATGGTGGAAGTGGGCAAGTCCGCGGTCATGCGGGTGATGGCCAATGCGACCAATGCGATCGCAGAAGGCGAAGTCCTGCAGCTGATGAATCAGGGCAACCCGGACGTGGACGAGGCGCGCTACGTGCGCGTCATCGAACTCAAGACCGCAGTCCTGTTCGCGGCCGCCTGTGAACTCGGCGCGATCGCCGCCGACGCGAGCCCCGAATGGCAGGCCCGCCTTCGCGAGTACGGTCACGCGCTGGGCATCGCATTCCAGATGATCGACGACGTCCTCGACTACACCGGCGATCCCAGCGTCAGCGGAAAAGCCGTGGGGAACGACCTGTCCGAGGGCAAGCCCACGCTGCCGCTGATCCACGCGATGAGCAGTGGATCGGAAGAGGACGCGGCGGTGATCCGCATCGCGATCCGCGAAGGCAAGGTCGATCAACTCGATCGTATTCTCGAGATCGTTGAACGGACCGGAGCGATCCCCTACACTCGCGCGCTCGCCGAACGGCATGCCGGTCTGGCGAGGGATGCGATCCGCGATTTACCGGCTACTGCTTGGCGCGAAACGCTTCTGGAATTGACCCGGTTCGCAACGAGCCGGAGCAGTTAGCAGCACATTCAGTCGGGGCGTAGCTCAGCTTGGTAGAGCGCTTGCTTCGGGAGCAAGAGGTCGCAGGTTCGAATCCTGTCGCCCCGACCAAATCCCGCAATGACGCGTTTCTTTTCCCTCTCGGCGATCGTTTCGTCGCAGCCCGCGTCCTGCCCTGTTGGCCTGCCCCACGATCGGATCACCTTCCCGAGAGTCGAGTCGCAACCATTGCTCGGGAGAACAGGAATGCTCCTCGGCATGCACAAACTTTGTACGCGGGCATCGAGGCTGCCGATGAACACATCAGCGCTTGCAGAAATACGCGATGCCTCGTCTTCTCTTCCGGATGCGAGCGCATCGGCTCGGCCGTCGGACACCTTCGCAAGCGCCACCGCCTGATCGCACAAAGCGATTCGGAGCGAGACGATAACCAGTCGCATTCAGATATAGTCGGCCGGCATGCAGAGCTCATCCCGCGCCCCCAGCCTTCTCATAGGCTCTTATCGCCGACAGGGATGCGTGGCGAGCCTCGCCGTTCTGTTGATCGCCGCCCTCGCGATCTTCTCGTGCAGCTTCCCCTGGACGACCGCGCAATCGGACACGCACGAGTTCTCGCAAAAAGCTCAGTTGCCCGGCGATGAACGCGGCGGAAACGACCGCCAAGAACGAGCGCACTACCAGCGGCGTCGCGAACAGCTCCAGCTGATCACGGGGATCACTCCGGATCGACCAGACCAGACGGCATCCAAGTCTGGGATCGTGCAGGCACGTGGACTGCAGCCCCCACTCCGCCGTCTTTTCTCTTCATCGTTTCACTCTCCTCAGCGCTACTCGGCCCCTTCGGCGAAACGTCCCGGGCTCCGTTTACCGCGCTCTCAGGGACCTCCGCGCACCTAGACCGTGCCCGAGTAGCGGCGCCACGCGCCGCGTAACAACGAACCCAGCGCCATCGACGCACCCAACGCCCAAGGGGCGGCAGTGCGATCGCTGCGCAACCCTATCCAGGAAAACATCCATGGCTTCTCTTCGCGCCATTCCGCTCGCACGCAGCAGTTTCCGTTTGAACCCGATTTCAGCTGCCCTTCTTCGTGTCTCGTCATGCTCAGCCTTGCTCGCCTTCGGCGCTCACGCCCAGGAGCACGGGACACCGCCGGCGAAGGCCGCCCAGCCAGGAGCTTCGGCTCCTGCCGACGCGGCCCCGGCGATGCCATCGTCCGAAAAGAACGAGGGCATCACGGCGACTTCAACCACCCTTCCCGAGGTCAAGGTCACGGGATTCCGTGGCGAACAGATGGACAGCAACAAGTATTCGCGTGACCTGCAGGAAACTCCGAGACTGATCACCATCCTGCCTTCCGATCTGCTGGAAGAGCAAAACGCACTGAGCTTGAACGACGCGCTCAAGAACATTCCGGGTATCAGCCTTCAGGCGGGTGAAGGCAATCCTCCCGGGGGAGACCAGTTCAAGATCCGAGGATTCAATGCGCGCGACGACATCAACGTCAACGAAACGCGCGATCTGGGCAACTACTTCCGCGATCCGTTCTACATCGACCAGCTCGAAGTGGTGAAAGGCCCCAATTCCGCATTCGC
>CAZXXM010000246.1:1513-5428 GCA_964644715.1 uncultured Salinisphaerales bacterium | reverse complement strand
CCGTCGCGGCGTAAGGACTCGGCTCCGAGCCATAGTGGCCGCCGATCGCGATCAGGCGCGAACCGGCAACGAGTTTCGCGTCGACCGCGCGCACCAGGCGCAGCATGCCGCCGACCTTGATGTTCACCGCATCGACGACGGCGGCGGTGGGCGCCTCGAGCACGCCGCCGACGACCGCCACGCCCGGTCCGTGCACGACGGCGCGCACCGTGCCGTCGGCCGCGGCGCGGATCGCGTCGATCGAGGAGTCCGACGAGATATCGGCCGCGCAGGCGACGACGTTCCTGGTCGAGGCGACCAGCGAGGCCACCGCGTCGGCCGAGCGGGCGACCGCGACCACTCTGAGCCCGCGGGCTGCGAGGCGCCGGACGATGACCTGCCCCATTGCGCCGGTCGCGCCGACGACGACGGCAATTTCCTGCGGTGCTGCCATGATCAGACTCCTCAAAGAAGAATCCCGGGAAGACCCGGGATTCTCTCGTCGACAGGACGGGTTCGACGACTCCGGTTCACGAACCGCTTCAGGTCAGAACCGTCAGGAAGCTCTCGCGCGGGGTGTTGTCGTGCGCGAACTGCGCAGGGCCGGCCTGCGTGGTGTCCCAGCTCAGCACCGGCGTGTCCGGGTAGTGGATATAGCCTTCGGCGAAGACCTCGCAGCGGTTGCCGGAGGGATCGAAGAAATAGATCGTCGCGCCGCGCGTGATGCCGTGGCGGTTCGGTCCCACGTCAACGGGCACGCGGTATTTGCCGATGCGGTCTGCGGCCTTCACGACGTCGTGCGCGGACTCCAGATTGAAGGACGCGTGGTGGTACCGGTTCTGCTCGGGCTGCAGTACGAACGCGATGTCATGCGGCTTGGTCGAGCAGGTCAGGAAGACCGCGAGGTTGATCCCCGCCTCGTGGTGCACCAGCTTCTCGGACAGATCGAAGTCGAACACTTCCATGAAGAGGCGCATCGATGCGTCGATCTCGACACCGCCCAGCAGTACATGGTCGAGATGGTTGATCGCCAGCCCGCGGATCACGCCGTCATCCGGCACCACGCCCGGATTATGCGTCGGCAGCGTGTTGCCGATCTGCTCCTTGTGCGCATAGAGCTGCATCGTGTGACCCGTTGGAATGACGAATTCCAGACGGCGCCCGCTCTTGGGATACACGCCCGCCTCGATGTGCTTGACCTGGATGCCCCACGCGGTCAGGCGCTTCTCCATCTCGTCGAGCGTCTTGTCGTCGTAGACCTTGAACGCGAACGACTCCATGCCCGGACGATCCGACGGCACCAGCACGATGCTGTGGTGGTCGTGCTCGTCCCAGGCCTTGAAGTAGACGCGGCCGTTCTTGTCTTCCATCACCTCGTGCAGGCCCATCATTTCGCCGTAGTGCCAGCGGGCCTTCTTCATGTCCATCACGCGGATGATCACTTCACCCGGTCGCAGCAAGCCTCGAATCGCCATGTCTCTTCTCCAGTGTTCCGCTGTTTCTCTTGTGGTGACGAAGCGGATCAGGCCGCTTTCGGTGTGGGCAGCAGCCCGCGTTCCTTTGCGAGGTTCAGCGCCGTGTCCTCGATCATGTCCTCCTGGCCACCGATCATCTTCTTGCGGCCCAGTTCCACCAGGATGTCGCGTGCCGGGATGCCGTACTTCTTGCCCAGGCGCTCGGCATGCAGCAGGAACGTGGAATAAACGCCGGCGTAGCCGAGCGTCAGCGACGCCCGGTCGACGCGGACGATGTGGTCCATCATCGGGAAGATGATCTCCTGCGTCATGTCCATCAGCTTGAACAGGTCGCAGCCGGTGGTGATGTCCATGCGATCGCAGACCGCGACGAAGACCTCCGTCGGCGTGTTGCCGGCGCCGGCACCGAGACCGCCGACCGATGCATCGATGCGCGTTGCGCCTTCCTCGATGGCGGCCAGAGAGTTGGCGATGCCCATGCCCAGGTTGTGGTGGCCGTGGAAGCCGATCTCGGTCTCCGGCTTGAGCGCGTCGCGCAGGGCCTTCATGCGCGCGGTGACGTCGCCCGGCAGCATGTAGCCGGCCGAATCGACGACGTACACCGTCATCGCGCCGTACGACTCCATCAGCTTGCCTTGCGCGGCCAGGTTCTTCGGATCGTTGAGGTGGGCCATCATCAGGAAGCCCGTGGTGTCCATGCCCAGCTTGCGCGCGTAGGCGATGTGCTGCGGGCTGGTGTCGGCCTCGGTGCAGTGCGTCGCGACATGCACGCTGCGAACGCCGTGGTCGTAGGCGCTCTGCAGGTCTTTCATCGTGCCCAGGCCCGGGATCAGCAGCGCCGAGATCGTGGCCTGTTTCATCTTCGGTACGACCGCGTCCCAGTACTCCTCGTTGCTGTGCGGCGCGAAGCCGTGCTGCAGGGAGTTGCCACCCAGACCGGCGCCGTGCGTGACCTGGATGATCGGCACGCCGGCTTCGTCGAGCGCGGTGGCGACCTTGACCATCTGCTCCGTGGAGATCTGTTCGCGCTTGGCATGCATGCCGTCACGCAGCGCCATTTCGTGGATGAGGACCTTGCGGCCCTGGCGGTTGATCACGTGGCTCATCGTCGTGTTCCTCGTCGTCTCTGTGCGTCAGGCAGCCTGCTTGACCGGCTTCAGGTTGTAGCGTCCCGCCAGGATCTCGGTGGCGAACATCTCGGCCGTACGCGAGGCGGCGGCGGTCATGATGTCCAGGTTGCCGGCGTACTTGGGCAGGTAGTCACCCAGGCCTTCGACTTCCATCCAGACGCCGACCTTGTTGCCGTCGAACACCGGGCCGTTCTTGAGCCGGTAGCCCGGCACGTACTTCTGCACCTCGGAGATCATCTGCAGGATCGATTCGGTGATGCGCGCCTGGTCGGGCGCTTCCTCGGTGAGGCAGTAGATGGTGTTGCGCATGATCATCGGCGGCTCCGCCGGATTGACCACGATCAGCGCCTTGCCCTTCTTGGCGCCGCCGATCTTCTCGATCGCGCCCGAGGTGGTGAACGTGAACTCGTCGAGATTCGCACGCGTGCCCGGGCCGATCGACTTGCTCGCGGTGCTCGCGATGATCTCGGCGTACTTCACCGGCTGGATGCGCGACACGCCGTGCACGATCGGAATCGTCGCCTGGCCGGCACAGGAGATCATGTTGACGTTCATCGCCTGCGCCTCGGCGTGCTGCTTGAGGTTCACCGGCGGAATGCACAGGCCGCCGATGGCCGCCGGCGTCAGGTCGATCATCAGCACGCCGAGCGCGTTGAGCTTGTCCGAGTTGGACTTGTGCACGTAGGCGGACGTCGCGTCGAACGCGATCTGCACGCCGTCGGCGAGAACGTGCGGCAGCAGCCCGTCGACTCCCTTGTCCGTGGTCTTCAATCCCATCTCGCGGGCCCGGACCAGGCCTTCCGACGTCGGGTCGATGCCGACCATCCAGACCGGCTCGAGCACCGGGCTGCGCTTGAGCTTGTAGATCAGGTCGGTGCCGATGTTGCCCGGCCCGATGATCGCGCACTTGATCTTGTTGCTCATGCTTTCGCCCCTGCGATCAGGACCGTGTCGTTGTAGTCGAGCGGCAGCCCGCCCGGCGTGGTCTTCCCGCCATTGGCGGCCAGTCGGTCGGCCGCGGTGACCCCGCCGACCGAGAAATCGTTCATCGTCATTTCGTGGATCAGGATGCGCACGGTCTCGCGCTTGACGCCGAGCACTTCGACGACGGTGTCCGTGACCTTGGCCGCGAGCTCGCGCTTCATCTCGACGGTGCGGCCTTCGAGCATGTTGAATTGGATGATCGGCATGTCTGTCTCCTACGACGGCAGAAGAAAAAAGGCTAACGCAAAGGCGCAAAGATAAGGATGAAGCAAAGGACGCAAAGAAAAGCTCAAAGGATGCAAAGCATCTGTTTCGTCAATTTCTCATTGCGTCCTTTCTATTTCCTT
>CAZXXM010000246.1:0-1503 GCA_964644715.1 uncultured Salinisphaerales bacterium | reverse complement strand
GCAATAAAGTTTGAGAACGCGGCAAAGGTTTTACTCCTTTCGCTTTTCTTTGCGTCCTTTGCTTCATCTTTATCTTCGCGCCCTTTGCGTTGAATGCTTTTGAAGCAAGGATCAAACGAACTTGAAAGAAATCGACCCCATGCCCTGGAAGCGCGCCGTGACGTTGTCGCCGCGGCTGACCGCGATCGCCTCGGTGATGCCGCCGGTCATGACGTAGCTGCCTGCGGGCAGGGTCTCGCCGCGGCCGGCGAGGTGCTCCACCAGCATGACGATCGCGTTGGCCGGGTGGTTGAGTACCGCGGCGCTGGCGCCGAGCGCCTGGATCTCGCCGTTCTTCTCGATGACCACGCCGATCGTGCGCAGGTCGAGCTCGCGCGGATCCATCGGCCGGCCGCCCGCGACGTAACGCGAGCTGCTGGTGTTGTCGGCGATCACGCTCGGCAGATCGAACTTGAACTTCTCGAAGCGCGAGTCGATGACCTCGACCGCGGGAATCACGTAGTCGGTCGCCGCGATGACCTGCTCGATCGTCAGGCCCTTGCCCTTGAGCTCGTCCTTGAGCACGAACGCGATCTCGGCTTCGACCCGCGGATGCACGAGCTGGTCCATCTCGATCAGCCCGTTCTCGGGGCGCGCCATGCTGGCCATCAGGATGCCGAAGCCCGGCACGTCGACGCCCATCTGCTGCATCTTGGCCTTCGACGTCAGGCCGGCCTTCACGCCGACCATGCGATCGCCGCGGGCGATCCAGCGCCGGCGCAGCTCGTCCTGAACGTCGTAGCCGTCGGCCACCGTCATCGACGGATGATCATCGGTGAGCTTGGCGATCGTGTGCGCGTGGTCCTGCGCGTGCATCACGCGATCGGCCAGCGCGGAAATGATCTTCGTATCGAGGCTCACTTGGCGGCTCCCGAGAAGCGCACGGTGCAGGAGCCGAGCCCGCCGACGGTGCAGGTGAGGGTGTCGCCGACCTTGGCCGGGATCAGGGTGGACTGCGATCCCGAGAGAATCACTTCGCCGGCGAGGAAGGGAATGCCGAGCGCGCCGAGCGTGTTGGCCAGCCACACCACCGCGTTGACCGGTCCGCCCTGCACGGCGGCGCCGGCCGCGGTGCTGAACAGCTCGCCGTTCATCTCCAGGACCATGCCCGCGAGCGCGAGATCCAGGTCGGTGACCTTCTTCTTCGCCTTGCCCATCAGGTACACGCCGCAGGATGCGTTGTCGGCGACGGTGTCCTGGATCTTGATCTTCCAGTCGGTGATCCGCGAGTCGACGATCTCGAAGCAGGGCGACACGTAGTCGGTGGCGCGGATCACGTCGGTGGCGGTGATGCCCGGGCCCTTGAGATCACGCTTCAACACGAACGCGACCTCGGCTTCGGCCTTGGGCTGGATCAGCCCGCCGATCGGCAAGTCCATGCCCTCTTCGTAGTGCATCGCCGACGTGAGCTGGCCGAAGTCCGGCTGCTTGACGCCGATCAGGTCCTGCACCGCCTTGGACGTG
>CAZXXM010000245.1:0-5451 GCA_964644715.1 uncultured Salinisphaerales bacterium | reverse complement strand
ACGGCGCTGCCGTCTTCGGAGCAGCGCGTGCTCGACGCGCTGGCGGAACGCGGAACGAGGATCGCGTTCGAGGATGCGCCGGTGATCGCGCCACGCGTCGTCCGGCAGTCGCTGCCGGACCAGGAAGCGCAATGGCGCCACGTCGTCCACGACATCCGCGAACGGCTGCGCTGCGTCGGCGACGCCCTGCCGCCCCGCATCCTGATCGCGCTGCCCGACCCCGAATCGCAACGCGAGCTCGGTGAGTCCACGCTGCGCGACCTGCTGGCGCCATGGGCGGCCGCGGGCGAGGGCGCGCTGCCCTGGCGCTGGGAACGCGGACGGCGCCTCGCGCAGGCCCCGCAGATCGACACCTTGCTCGCCTTGCTGCAGCTCCGGCTCGAAGACAACACGCCGGAACTCGTCAGCCGCGTGCTGTTGTCGACCAGCCTGTGGACGGAGGCCGAGAGGGCCCAGGCCGCGCGCGCCGACCTGCACCTTCGCCGGAACGGCTGGCCGCGCATCCACCTGGCGAGGCTGATCGCGGTGCTGCCGCCCGCCTTGGCCACGGCCTTCAGGACGATGGCGGATCGATTGTCCGCGCTGCCGTCGCGTGCGCTTCCCAGCGAATGGGCGCAGCGTTTTCGCGAGCTGGTCGAGTCGCTCGGCTGGCCGGGATCGGACGCGCTCGATTCGGAGAGCTACCAGGCCGTGCGCGCCGGTCGGGGCTTGTTCGACCGGCTCGGCACGCTGGACGCGCAACTCGGCCGCGTACCGCTGTCGAGTGCACGCGAATGGCTCTCGGAATTGGCGAAGGGGAGCCCCTTCGCGCCGAGAGTCGAACACGCGCAACCGGTGCTGATCACCTCGTTCGACGAGGCCGCGGCGCTGCGAGGCGACGTGCTGTACGTGCTCGACGCCACCGCCGCCCAGGTTCCTTCGCTGGCGAGGCCGACGCCGTTCCTGCCGCTCGAGACGCAGCGCTCGGCGGGCGTGGCCGAGGCCTCCCCCGAGGCCTGGCTCGCCCGTACACGGGCGCAGGCCGAGCGCATGCTCGAGGCCTGTGCGGACGAAGTGATCGTCTGCATGCCGGGCGTCGATGCGCGCGGCGCCGTACTGCAGCCTTCGAGCCTGTTCGGTGCGCCGTCCGACTGGGTACGAAGCGCGCCGACGCGCAGCATCGGCGCGCTAGAACGATCGCTGCCCGAAGACCAGCCCGCGCTCGAATGGCCGCCGTCCGACGAGGTGCCGAATGTCGATGCCGTCGAACAGGCTGCGCTGCGTCCCGCGAGCGCGTTGTTCCGCGCCTGGTTCGAGTCGCCGTTCTTCGCGTTCTGCTGCTACCGGCTCGGCATCGAGTCCCTGCCGCAGCCGGGTCACGGCCTCGATGCGCGCGTGCAGGGCATGCTGGTGCATGCGGCCCTGGACAGCGTCTGGGGAACGCTGAAGGACAGCGCAGGGCTGGCTGCGATCGACGACGCGGAACTGTCGTCGCGCATCGCGCGCGCCCTGGACGTGAGCCTGCCGCGGCTGCTGCCGTCCACCGAGTACGGCGCGGTGACGCGCGAGCTCGAGCGTGCGCGTGCCCACGACGTGATCCGCCAGTGGCTTCGTCACGAGCGCGAACGGCTCGATCCTTTTCACGTCGAGATGCGCGAGGTCGGTGCCGAGCCCACGGTCGCCGGCCTGAAGCTGCGCCTGCGGCTGGATCGCGTGGATCGCGTCGACACGCCGGTCGGCGAGCGCTGGCTGGTCATCGACTACAAGACGGGTCGCGACGCGGACCCGAGGGGCTGGCGGGCGGAGCGTCCGCTGGAGCCGCAGCTGCCCTTGTACGCGAGTCATGCGGCGACCGCGGCCGCGGGCATTCCGCGGGTGGACGGCATCTGCTTCGCACACGTGAAGGACGGCCATCCCGCGCTCGTGGCACAGACCAGCTGGCGCAAGAAGCTGCGCGAAGGATCGGTCGCCGACCTGCAGGGGGAGTGGAACGAACGTCTCGCGCAATGGCATCTGACGATGGAGGCCGCCGTGCTCGGCTTTCTCGCCGGCGAGGCCTGGATCGATCCGAAGACCACCGAGCGCTCCACGTACGCCGGCCTGCTGGCGCTGGCGGGACTGAGTCCCGACGAGGCGGACGGCACGTGAGCCTGGAGCTTCCGGACGCCGGCGATCGCGCCGCGGCGCTCGACCTGTCGCAGCACGCCCTGGTCATGGCGCCTGCAGGCTCGGGCAAGACCGGCCTGCTGGTGCATCGCCTGCTGCGCGCGCTCGCCGTCGTCGACGCGCCCGAGCAGGTCGTCGCGATCACGTTCACCAACAAGGCAGCGGCGGAGATCCGCGCGCGCGTGCTCGAGGTGCTGCGCGCCGCGGCGGGCGAGTCACCGGCGGACGACGGGCACGAGCAGGCGCTGCGCGAGACCGCGCGCGCGGTGCTGGCACGCGATGCCGAGCTGAACTGGCAGCTGCTCGCGCAGCCGGCGCGGCTCAACGCGCAGACGATCGATGCATTCTGCGCGCAGATCGGCGCGCAGCTCCCCTTGCTGTCCGGCCTGGGAGGCGGTATCGGCATCGCGGAGGACGCGCGCAGCCTGTATCTGGATGCGATCACGCGTTTGTTCGAAGAGATCGAGGACGCCTCGGTGCCGGTCGAGGATCGCGAGGCGCTCGCGCGCATCCTGCGGCTCAGCGGCAATCGCATCGACCGCCTGATCGAGCCCTTGTCCGCGCTGCTCGCGCGGCGCGAGCAGTGGATGCACGCGGCGGCGGCACGCGACCACGACTGGGAGGCGCAGGATGCGCTCGCGCTGGCGGCGTTGATCGAGCCCGCCGTGCGCGATTTCGAACAAAGCCTGGACGCCGGCCAGCGTCGTGCGCTGGTCGACCTGCTGCGGGAAGGATCGGCCCAGCACGAGCTGCTCGGATGGGCCGCCGGACTGCAGGAGTGGCCGAATGCGCAGGGCGCACAGCTCGCGCTGCTGCGCCGGCTCGCGGAAACGCTGATCACGAAGTCCGACCGGCCGAGCCTGCGCAAATCCGGTGGCGTGAACGTCAAGCTCGGCTTTCAGAAGGGCCAGGCCTACACGATCGCGTTCAAGGCCCTGCTCGACGCCGAGCAGGGCAACGAATGCCTCGTGCAGGCGGCGCTGGCGGTGTGCGGCCTGCCCGATGAGCGCTTGCCGGACGACCTGCGTGAACTGCGCGCGGCCTGGCTGCGCGTGCTGAGGCGCCTGGCCGCGCACCTGCGGCTGAGCTTCGCCGACGCGCAGCAGGCGGACTTCCCGCAACTCGCGCAGTCCGCGCTGCAGGCGCTGCGGCCCTCGGGCGGCATCGGCGAAGCCCTGCTCTCGGCCGACCGGCGCATCCGGCACCTGCTCGTCGACGAGATGCAGGACACCAGCGACACGCAGCTTCGCCTGCTCGAAAGCCTGACGGCGGCGTGGGCGCCGGGCGACGGCCGTTCGCTGTTCCTGGTCGGCGATCCGCAGCAGTCGATCTACGCCTTCAGGAAGGCCGAGGTCCGGCTGTTCCTGCGATTGTGGGAGGAGCAGCGCCTCGGCGCGCTGCGCTTGCAGCGCCTGCGCCTGAGCGCGAACTTCCGCTCGCATCCGGCCGTCGTCGACTGGTTCAACGCGGCGTTCACGCGGATCTTCCCTCCGAGGTCCGACCTGCTGCGCGGCGCCGTGCCGTTCGCGTCCAGCGCGGCGCTGCGGGCTGCCGACGGCGAGGGTGGCGTTCGGGTCCAGCTGTGCGACAGCGCAGAACAGGAAGCGCAAGTCGCCGCAGACGAGGCGGCGCGTCGCGTCGCGCCGGACCGGAGCGTGGTCGTGCTCGCACGCACGCGGCGGCATCTCGAACCCGTGATCCGCGCGCTGCGTGCGCGCGGCCTGACGCCGGCCTGCCAGGACATCGATCCGCTCGGCGCGCTGCCCGAGGTGCGCGACCTGTTCGCGCTCGCACGCGCACTGTGGCATCCGGAAGACCGCCTCGCCTGGGCCGTGCTGCTGCGCGCGCCCTTCGTCGGGATGAGCTGGGCGCAGCTGGTGGATCTCTCGCGCGGCCGCAACGAGCAGTCGTGGCCGCAACGCATCGCCGCCGCGCTCGGGCAGCCGGCGCTCGACGACGACGGCCAGCGAAGGCTGCAGGTCTTGCAGCGCGCGCTGGATGCAAGTGCGGCGAATCGTTCGCTGCGTGCCGAACTGGCGGACCGCGTCGAAGCGGTCTGGACCGCGCTCGGGGGGCCGGCCTGTTGCACGCGCGCGGCGCTCGACGACGTGCGACAGGCGCTGCGCTGCCTGCGCGAGGAGACCCGCGGCGGCGGGATTCGCGATCTCGACCGCCTCGAACGGCGCCTGGGCGAGCTGTACGCCGCGCCGCGCGAGGGCCAGGTGCAATTGATGACCGTGCACAAGGCCAAGGGTCTCGAGTTCGACCACGTGCTGCTGGTCGGCGTGAACCGCGGCGCGCGCGCAGAAGACAAGCCCGCCTTGCACCTGCTGGAGCTGGGCGAGGCCGCGCTGTTGGTCCCCAGGCCCGACGAGGCCTGGCCCGAGGATCACGCCGCCCACCGCGCCTTCGATCTGTTGCACGACCTGCATACGGAATCGCGACGCAACGAGGCGCTGCGGCTGCTCTACGTCGCCGTCACGCGTGCGCGCCGCACGGCGACGCTCTATCTGTCCGCGGAACGGGACCCCGCGACCGGTGCGGCGAAGCTGAAAGCGCAGTCGTTCGCCGGTGCGCTCGAGCCGGTGATCCGCGCGCAGATCGACGACATGCCGGCGCAACCCGCGCCGGCGACACTGCAGCTCGAGACTCCATCCGTGCTGTTGCCGCCGCGCGCGCCGCGCCTGCCGGCCGGAACGCGTCTGCCGGTCGACCCGGATCTGTACCGTCCTTCGGAGATCCGAACGCTGCGGCCGAGCGAAGCCGTGCTGACCGCGCAGGAAGAACCGGAGTCGAGACGCGACGAAGGAGATCTCTACGCGCAACTCGTCGGCACGCTGTACCACGAGGCGATGCAGCGAATCGCCGGCGAGGGGATAGACGCATGGGCGGATGCGGGTGCGTCGAAGCGCGGCTCGATGGCGGCGGGCCTTCGCCGGCGTGGCATGCCCGAGCCGCAGGTCGAGCCCGCGGTTTCGCGGGTGATCGATCTGCTGGCACGCACCTTGGCATCGGAGCGTGGCCGCTGGCTGGTTTCGCCCAAGCCTTGGTCGCGTTCCGAATTTCCCCTGGCGGGCCTGCGCGACGGCCGCTGGATATCGGCGGTGATCGATCGCTGCTTCGAAGACGACGACGGCATCCTGTGGGTCATCGACTACAAGACGCGTTCGCAGGACCTGGAGCCGGAGCGGCAGGAGTCGTATGTCGCGGCAGGCACCGAGCGCTATCGCTCGCAGGTGCAGAGCTACGTGGAACTGATGGCGGCGCTGCGGCCCGATCGCCGGATTCGCGGCGCGCTGTATTTCG
>CAZXXM010000244.1:0-5452 GCA_964644715.1 uncultured Salinisphaerales bacterium | reverse complement strand
CTGTTCAACGCGCTGACCGGCGACGACACCTATGCGTCGAGCCAGTTGTTCGCGACGCTCGACACGACGGTTCGCAAGCTGGCACTCCCCAACGGTGAACCTGCCGTGCTGGCCGATACCGTGGGTTTCGTGCGCGATCTGCCGCACGATCTGATCGCCGCGTTTCGCGCCACGCTGGAGGAATCGCGCGACGCCGACCTGCTGCTGCACGTGGTCGACTCCGCCGACCCGGAACGGATCGCGCGCATCGAACAGGTTGCCGAGGTTCTGCGCGAGGTGGGTGCCGGCGACGTTCCCAGCATGCTGGTGTTCAACAAGATCGATCTGCGCGAGGCCGAGCCGGCCCGGATCGAGCTCGACGACCAGGGATCGGCCCAACGCGCCTTCGTCTCGGCACGCACCGGCGAAGGGCTGGAGGCTCTGCGGGAGGCGATCGCGCGCCGTCTGCGGCCCGACGAGACGGTTCACGAACTCGTCCTTCCGCCAAACGCGGCCCGGTTGAGGGCCCAGCTATTCGAACACAGGGCCGTTCGCGACGAGCGACTCGAAGACGACGGCTCGTCCCACCTGCGCGTCGTGATGCCGTATGAGCGGCTGCGTGGGCTGTGTGCGGCGGCCGGCGTGACGCCGCCGCCTTCGCCGCGCACGTTTGAGGAATGGGAACGGCACCCCTAGAATTCCGCGGCCCCGCCACAATCTGTTCAGCGGACGGCGGGCTTCGGTCCCCCGGCCTATATAACGAGGCGCCGCCACTCGGTGCCACCGAACTCGAAACCCGACGAACGCCCCATGGCTTGGAACGAAGGACCCAATCGCGACCCCTGGAGTCAGGGGCCCGGCGGCAACAAGCCCGGCGGTGGCGGCGGCGGGCCGCCCGATCTCGACGAGATGCTCAAGCGTCTGAAGACGCGATTCGGCGGTGGGAACGGCGGCGGCAGCGGTGGATCGCGGGGAAATTCCGGACCGGGCGTGCCCCGTGCGACGGTCGGTCTCGCAGTCGGACTGATCGCCGTCATCTGGCTCGCCAGCGGCACTTACGTGGTCGACGAGCAGGAGCGGGGCGTGGTGCTGCGATTCGGCGAGTACGACCGTACGGCGATGCCCGGCATCGGCTGGCGCGCGCCGTGGCCGATGGAATCGATGGAGCGCATCAACGTCACCCAGGTGCGCCAGATCACCGACCAGCAGAGCATGCTGACCAAGGACGAGAACATCGTCGACGTGGAATTGACGGTCCAGTACCGCGTCTCCGCCGTCGAGGACTATCTGTTCAGCGTGGACGATCCCGATCTGACCTTGCAGCAGGCCACCAAGTCGGCCGTGCGCGAAACCGTGGGCCGCAGCGCGATGGACTTCATCCTGACCGAGGGGCGCCAGGCCATCGCGGATCAGACCAAGGAAATCCTTCAGGAGACGCTGGACGGCTACAAGTCCGGCCTGGTGGTCACCGAGGTGAACCTTCAGCAGGCGCAGCCGCCCGAGGCCGTCCAGGCTTCGTTCGCAGACGCCATCAAGGCGCGCGAAGACCAGGAGCGTCTCAAGAACGAGGCCGAGGCCTACGCCAACGATCGCCTGCCCAAGGCCCGCGGCGCCGCTGCGCGCCAGGTTGCCGAGGCCACTGCGTATCGCGACCAGGTGCTGGCCCGCGCCGAAGGTGACGGTTCGCGCTTCACGCAGTTGCTGCGCCAATACCAGGCCGCGCCGGCGGTCACGCGCGAACGTCTTTACCTGGACAGCATGGCGCAGGTGATGGCGGGCAGTTCGAAGATCATGATCGACGTCGACAAGAGCAACCAGATGCTCTATCTGCCGCTCGATCAGCTGATGAAATCGATTCCGCGGGCGGAAGGCTATCCGACCGACTACGTGACGGCGCCCGGCACGGGCGCGGGAACCAGCAGCCTCGATTCCTCACGTTCACGCGACCGGAGCCGCCCATGATCAGAAATCCTCCGGTGCTGCTGGTGGTGATCCTCGCCCTGGGCCTGATGGTCGTCAGCGGCAGTTTCTTCACCGTCGACCAGCGCGAGCGCGTGCTGCTGTTCCAGCTCGGCGAGATCAAGGGAGCGGACTTCAAGCCCGGCCTGCATCTGAAGCTGCCGTTCTTCCAGCGCGTGCTGCGCTTCGACGGCCGCATCCTGACGCTCGACAACCAGACCGAGAACTTCCTGACGATCGAGAAGAAGAACGTCGAGGTCGATTTCTTCGTGAAGTGGCGCATCGTCGACACCACCCGCTACTACCGGGCGACCGGCGGGCAGGAACTGGTGGCGATGGATCGCCTGGCCGCCATCGTGAACCCGGGACTGCGCGCGCAGTTCGGTTCGCGCACGATCCGACAGGTCGTGTCCGGCGAGCGCAACGAGATCCTCGACGCCCTCGAGAAGACCGCGGCCGACAAGGTGGCGGAGCTGGGCATCGAAATCGTCGACGTGCGCGTCAAGCGCGTGGATCTGCCGAAGGACGTCAGCGAGTCGGTCTACCAGCGCATGCGGGCCGAGCGCACGCGCGTGGCATCCGATCTGCGCGCGCGCGGTGCCGAAGAGGCCGAACGCCTGCGGGCCGAGGCTGACCGCGAGGCGCAGATTACGCTGGCCAATGCCTATCGCGAGTCCGAGAAGCTGCGCGGCGAGGGCGATGCGAAGGCCGCCGAGGTATATGCCAAGGCGTATGGCCAGGATCAGGAGTTCTACAAGTTCTACCGTTCTCTGAACATCTACCGCGACAGCTTCGGCACGCGCGACAACGTCCTGGTGCTCGAGCCGGACGGCGAACTGTTCAAGTACTTCAAGGGCGGCGGGAAGTAGCACGCATCCAACCGTAGCCTGGGTGCATCCCGGGGGCTTTTGCCTGATGCGGGGCAAACGTCCCCGGGCTGCACCCGGGCTATGCGTCGAGCCGCAGTAAAATGGCGGCCCGCCCTCGCGGCCGCTGCGACCGGATTCCCTCATCACCATGGCTACCAAACGCTGGATGCTGCCCGACGGCATGGAGGAAGGTCTTCCTCCGGTCTCCTGGCAACTGGAGCGGCTGCGCCGGCGGCTGCTCGACCATTACCACGAAGCCGGCTACGAACTGATTCTCCCGCCGCTGGTGGAGCATCTGGACTCGCTGCTGACCGGCAGCGGCGGCGATCTCGAACGCCAGACCTTCAAGTTTGCCGATCCGCAGGGCGGCCGGATGCTGGGTATCCGCGCCGACATGACGCCGCAGGCGGCCCGCATCGCGGTGCGCCGCTTCGCCGAATCCAAGGTCGTGCGGCTCTGCTATCTCGGCACGGTGCTGCGGACCACGCCCGACAGCCCGGGCGGCCCGCGTTCGCCGCGCCAGGTCGGCTGCGAGTTGTTCGGGCAGCCTGAACTGACCGGCGACCTCGAAGTGCTGCGCCTGATGCTGCGCACGCTGACGCTGGCCGGCATGGCGGAAGTGCATCTGGATCTCGGTCACGTTGCCATCTATCGCGCCGTCATCGGGCGCCTGAATCTGGAGACGGACGACGAGGCGGCGCTGTTCGGCATCCTGCAGCGCAAATCGCACCCGGATCTCGCGGACTTCGGCCGTGCGCGCGGCTTGAACGGCGTGATCGAGACCCTGGGAGAGCTGATGGATCTCAACGGCGATGTCACCGTGCTGCAACGCGCGCGGCAGACGCTGGTCCGCGGCGATGCCCAGATCGGCACTGCGCTGGACACGCTGGAAGCTGCGGCCGGGAGCCTGGCCAGGGAATTTCCGAACGTGCCGATCCACGTGGACCTCGCCGAACTGCGAGGGCTGCGCTATCACACGGGACTGGTCTTTGCGGCCTTCGTTCCCGGCTACGGGCGGGAGATCGCCCGTGGCGGCCGTTACGACGGAGTCGGTGGCGAGTTCGGCCGGGCGCTTCCGGCGACCGGCTTCTCGGCGGACATGAACGAGTTGTTGCGGCTGGGTTCCAGCGACTGAACACGGCCGGCGCCGGAGCGATCCGGGGCGCGGCTCGTCCTCTCTTTTTGCGGTTTGGCGGACTCTTCGAAGGATCGGGAAATGGGTAAGAGCGTCGTTGTCATTGGTGCCCAGTGGGGCGATGAAGGGAAGGGCAAGGTCGTGGACCTGCTCACCGATCGCGTCGAGGCCGTCGTGCGCTTCCAGGGTGGGCACAACGCCGGGCACACGCTGGTGATCAACGGCGTGAAAACGGCGCTGAACCTGATCCCCTCCGGAATCATGCGGCCCAAGGTGGCCTGCCTGATCGGCAACGGCGTGGTGCTGTCCCTTCCGGACCTGGTCAAGGAGATCGAGAAGGTCGAGGCCACCGGCGCGTCGGTGCGCGACCGCCTGAAGATTTCCGAGGCGGCGCCGCTGGTGCTGCCGATCCACGCCAAGCTGGACCAGGCGCGCGAGCGTGCCCGCGGCGAAGCCAAGATCGGGACCACCGGCAAGGGCATCGGGCCGGCTTACGAGGACAAGGTCGCCCGCCGCGCGATCCGCGTCGGCGATCTGTTCCATCGTGAGCAACTCGCCGCGAAGCTCGGCGAGCTGCTCGCGTTCCACAATTTTGTGCTGCTCAACTATTTCAAGGAATCGGCGGTCGATTTCCAGGAGACGCTCGACGCGCTGCTCGGCTACGCGGACGTCATCCGGCCGATGGTGGCCGACGTCACCGAACTCCTGCGTCTGCATCTCAAGCGCGGCGACAACGTTCTGTTCGAGGGCGCGCAAGGCGCGCTGCTCGACGTCGACCACGGCACCTATCCGTACGTGACGTCCAGCAACACCACGGCCGGCGGCGCCTCGACCGGTTCCGGCGTGGGTCCGCGCGAACTCGATTACGTGCTCGGCATCGTCAAGGCCTACGCCACGCGCGTCGGTTCGGGCCCGTTCCCGACCGAGCAGGAAAACGACATCGGCCAGCACATCCGCGACAAGGGCCAGGAATACGGCACTGTGACCAAACGCCCGCGTCGCTGCGGCTGGTTCGACGCGGTGGCCGCACGCCGCTCGATCTTCAACAACAGCGTCACCGGTCTGTGCGTCACCAAGCTCGACGTGCTCGACGAACTCGACGTCATCCGGATCTGCACCGGCTACAAGTTGAACGGCGTACCCGTCGACGTGCCACCGATCGGCGCCGAGGGTTTCGGAAAGATCGAGCCCGTGTACGAGGAACTTCCGGGCTGGAAGTGCAACACCTTCGGCGTGAAGAAGTACGCCGATCTACCGGAAGCAGCCAAGCGCTATCTCGATCGCGTGCAAGAAGTCACCGAGACCCGCATCGCGATCATCTCCACCGGCCCGGACCGCGATCACACGATGGTGCTGCACCACCCGTTCGACTGATCCCTCGAACGTAGCCCGGACGAAGTCCGGGGTTTTCCGTTTTACGGGAGACCTCCCGGACTTCGTCCGGGCTACGGTGTGCTGGTGTTCCCATGGAACCCGGGCGCTCAGTGCCGCCGGGGCCGGTAATGGTCCG
>CAZXXM010000243.1:3366-5461 GCA_964644715.1 uncultured Salinisphaerales bacterium | reverse complement strand
TCGGGCGCCGGTTGCAGGCGCGAGCGAACCGCGACAAGGAGTAGCCCGGACGAAATCCGGGGTGGTCTTCATCCTGACGGAAGAACCCCCGGACTTCGTCCGGTATCTACGGGGGCTACGGGCTCCGGCTCCGCACGTTACCCTCCGTCGCGATCCCTTCGCGACCGACTTCGCCCGATGTCCCTGGACCGCTGCTTCAACCTGTGCGACCTGCGCCGTGCCGCCAAGCGCCGCCTGCCGGCGCCCCTGTTCCACTACATCGATGGGGGTTCCGACGACGAGTGGACTCTGCGTCGCAACACCGAAGCCTTCGACGATTACGTGCTGCGCCCGGTGGTCCTCACCGATGTGGCCAACATCGATCTGCAGACTTCGGTATTGGGACACACGCTCGACCTGCCGATCTTCCTGGCCCCGACCGGGATGTCCAAGCTGTTCCACCACGAACGCGAGCTGGGCGCCGCGCGCGCGGCGGCGAAGTTCGGCACCTTGTACTCCCTGTCCGCGATGGGGACGACGCGCATCGAGGACGTGGCAGCCGCCACGACCGGTCCCAAGATGTTCCAGATCTACATCTTCAAGGACCGTGGACTGACGAGGGAATTTGTCGAGCGTTGCAAGGCCGCGAAGTACGGCGCCCTGTGTCTGACGGTGGACACGCCGCTGGCCGGCAATCGCGAGCGTGACCGCCGTACCGGCATGGTCATGCCGCCGCGGCTGACGCTGAAGAGCCTGGCGAGCTTCGCGGCCTCGCCGGCCTGGGCCTGGCATTTCCTGCGCGATCCGGATTTCAGCATCGCCAACGTCACGCACCGCGTGGACGCGCTGGGGAAGGGGATCGGACTGATCGATTACATCAATCAGCAATTCGATCGTTCGCTGGGCTGGAAGGACGTCGAGTGGCTGCGGCAGGAGTGGGACGGCCCGCTCGTCGTCAAGGGCGTTTCGACGCCGGAAGATGCGCGCATGGCACGAGAGGCGGGAGCGTCTGCGCTGATGATCTCCAATCACGGCGGACGACAGCTCGACGGCAGCGCCGCGCCGATCGACTGCCTGCCCCCGATTCGCGATGCCGTGGGCCGCGACTTGCAACTGATCGTCGATGGTGGCGTGCGCCGCGGCACCCACGTTCTCAAGGCGCTCGCGCTCGGTGCGGACGCCTGCTCGATCGGACGCGGTTATCTCTACGGCCTTGCGGCCGGCGGACAGGCTGGCGTGGAGCGGGCACTGGAACTGCTGCGCGACGAACTGCTGCGCGACATGGCCCTGCTAGGCTGCACGCGCATCGCGGACGTGGGGCCTTCGAAGATCGAGCGGCGCGCGTCCTGAACCGAACACGAGAAGGAGCGACGAACATGCCAGCGAAATGGATCGACGTGAAAGCCGCCGATGGAGGCGTCTTCAAGGCCTACCTGAGCCTGCCGCCGACCGGGCGGGGTCCCGGCATCCTGCTGATCCAGGAAATCTTCGGAGTCAACGAGCACATCCGCGCGGTTGCCGACCAATACGCGATGGATGGCTACACGGTGCTGGCGCCCGACGTGTTCTGGCGCGAGGAGCCCGGCATTCAACTCGGCTACGACAAGGACGGCTTCGCGAAGGGACTGCAGCTCGTGCAGCGCACGAAGTTCGCCCAGTGCACGGCCGACCTCGCGGATGCACTGAAGTGCTTGCGCGGCCTGCCCGAGTGCACCGGCCGCGTGGCGTCGCTGGGCTACTGCATGGGGGGACGCCTGTCGTTCCATCTCGCCGCCGAGACCGACGTCGATGCGGCGGTCTGCTATTACGGCGGCGGCATTCCCACCGTGCTTTCGGAGGCGCCCAAGATCCGCGCGCCGATGCTGATGCACTTCGCCGAGAAGGACAGCTTCATCCCGGTAGCGAGCGTGCAGTCGGTGCGCGATGCGTTCGCCGGCCGCGACGACGTGATGATCGAGGTCTACACGGGCGTCGATCACGGCTTCAACTGCTGGAGCCGATCAATGTACGACCAGACCGCGGCAGCGCTGGCACGGGGGCGCACGCTGGCCTTTCTCGCCACGAACCTGCCTGCGTAGCCCGGACGAAGTCCGGGACCCGGAATTCCCGATCCCGA
>CAZXXM010000243.1:2062-3266 GCA_964644715.1 uncultured Salinisphaerales bacterium | reverse complement strand
GGGTTCGCGCAACGAACGGAGACCGCGCATGCATGTCGGAGCCTGCCCCATCTTCCAAGCGATCGGTCGCAAGGACGACGCCGAGATCTATCGCAACGAACTGCGGCTGGGCGATCTGATCGAGCCCCTCGGGTTCGACTCGCTGTGGGGTGTCGAGCATCACTTCACCGATTACACGATGTGCCCGGACGTGTTCCAGCATCTGGCGTACTTCGCGGGTCGCACGCGCAAGGTGCAGCTCGGATCGATGGTCGTCGTGCTGCCGTGGAACGACCCGATGCGCGTGGCCGAAAAGGTGTCGATGCTCGAACACCAGAGCAACGGGCGAACGATTCTGGGCATCGGTCGCGGGTTGGGGCGCGTCGAGTTCGAAGGCTTCGGTGTCGACCAGAACGAGAGTCGCGGACGCTTCATCGAATCTGCCGAGATGGTGCTCGAAGGTCTCGAGCGCGGCTGGTGCGAGTACGACGGCACGTTCATCAAGCAGGCCCGGCGGGACATCCGTCCGCGGCCGATGAAGGGGTTCCGGGGTCGCAGCTACGCGGCGGCGATGTCGCCGGAATCGCAGCCGATCATGGCGCGTCTGGGCGTGGGTCTTCTGGTGATTCCGATGAAGCCCTGGGACGTGCACGCCGCGGAGATCGAGGCGTATCGCAAGGCCTACCGCGAATACCAGAAGGCCGAGGCGCCGGCACCGTGGATCACCAGCTGGGTGTTCTGCGACGACGATCCCGCGCGCGCCGAAGAAAAGGCGCGCAAGTACATCGGCGGGTATTGGCATTCGGTGATCGAGCACTACGAGCTGGTCGGCGATCACCTGGGCAAGACCAAGGGTTACGAGTCGTACAAGGACATGCAGAGCGCCGCTTCCGCCGCCGGCGGCGCGGACGCGCTGGCAGAAATGTTCGTGAACCTGCACGTCTGGGGCACGCCCGAACAGTGCTACGAAAAAATCGTGCACACCTGCCGGCAGACCGGCGGTGAAGCGTTCACCGGCGTCTTCAGTTTCGCCGGCATGCCGTACGAGGACGCCGAGCGCAGCATGACGATGTTCGCCAAGAAGGTGGTTCCCGAACTGCATGCGCTCGACGTGCGCGCCAAGGCAGCTTGAAGGCCGGCCCGCAGCGCCGGCGACGAAGAGGAGCGTGAATGGCAACCTGGGTCATCATGGGAGCGGACCGTGGCATCGGTGCCGCGATGTGCG
>CAZXXM010000243.1:0-1962 GCA_964644715.1 uncultured Salinisphaerales bacterium | reverse complement strand
GCCGGACTCACGGACCAGGCGACGGTCGGCATGCTCGTCGAGCCCGAAGTGGCGGCGAAGGGTCTGATCGCGCGCCTGGACGAACTGAGCCTCGAGACGACGGGCACGTTCCGTCATGCCAACGGGCAGGCGCTGCCCTGGTGACGGCGAATGGAATCAGCGGCCGTCTAGTGCCGCGACTACGAGAGGAGAAGTCGCAATGATCACTCTGTATGGCTATCTGCCGGCCTGGGGCTGTTCGGACATGAGCCCCTTCGTGTCGTACACCGACGCGTACCTGCGAATGGCGAACCTCCCGTTCAAGGCCGTGATCCTGGAAAAGGGGGATCTCACCAAGACGCCCAAGGGCAAGCTGCCGTGGATCATCGACACGGACGGGACCAGCGTCGACGACACGCAGCTGATCCAGTACTACCTCGAGAAGAAATACGGCGATCCGCTCGACAACTGGCTGACCAAGGAACAGCGCGGTGCGGTGACGTTGATGCATCGCATGATCGGCGAATGCTGGTACTGGATCGTCGTGCAGACGCGATATCGCCGTGACGAGGACTTCGCGATCTACGATCCGCTATGGGTCAAGTTCCTCGCCTGGCTGCCGGAAGAACAGCGTCGTGCACCGGTCGAAGCCTTTCGCGATCACCTGCTGACGCAGTTCTGGTGGCACGGCGCGGGACGCAATACCGAGGCGGAGATCGAATTCACGGCGCGCAAGCTGACCGATGCGATGTCCGATCTTCTCGGGGACAAGCCATTCCTGTACGGCGACCGGCCCTGCTCGCTCGACGCCAACGTCTACGCGGGCCTGGCGCACGTCGCGCTGACGCCGTTCCCGAGTCCGATCGGCCAGTACGTCCGCTCCAGGCCCAATCTGGCGGCCTACCTGAAGCGGATCTTCGACAAGTACTACCCGGACCTGCGCCAGGACCGCGAGGAGGCCGAGGCCTACCTGCAGGAAAATCTGAAGAAGCCGAGGGTCAACGACGAGCGCGCGGATCATCGCCTGCGCGGCCTGTTCGATCCCACTAAACCCAAATTCAAGGAGTCCTGAGCGAATGACGCAGCACAAGCTGGAAGGCCGCAAGGCGTTGGTGAGCGGCGGTGCCTCAGGCATCGGCGAGGCATCGGCACGACTGCTCGCCGCCGAAGGCGCAGCGGTGATGATCACGGACATCGACGATGCCAATGGCGAGCGCGTCGTACGCGAGATCCGCCAGGCCGGCGGCGTGGCGCATTACCGGCACGTCGACGTCACCGATCGCGCCGCGGTCCGCCGCATGGTGCACGACGCAGACACCACGCTGGGCGGGCTGGGCATCCTGCTGAACAACGCGATGACCAATCCGAGCGCGGATTACACCGAGGATCAGCGCTGGAACCTGATGCTGGAGAGCGGATTGTCGGCGTACTGGGCGGCGGCGACCGAGGCGGCGCCGATCCTGGCGCGTTCCGGGCACGGTTCGATCGTCAGCATTTCGTCGATCGCCGGTGCGCGCCTGGGCATCGAGTTCGCGAGCGAAGCCTATAGCGCGGCCAAGGCGGGCACGATCGGCCTGAGCCGCAAGCTCGCGAAGCGGTTCGGTCCGAGCGGCGTCCGCTCCAACGTGATCTGCCCCGGGATCATCGAGACGCCGCGGTGGCGGTCGCCGGGCTCGCCCGAGCCGCAGTTCGCACGACGCTATCGGCAGATGGCGCCGTTGTGCCGGTTCGGACAGACCTCGGAAGTGGCCAAGCTCGTGTTGTTCCTCGCCAGTGACGATTCGTCGTACATCACCGGCCAGGACATCGCGATCGACGGCGGCTTCACGATGGCGTTCCGCTTCGAGTCGGTCGACTTCGGCGCCGACTAGGGCCTGTTAACGCTATATCGGTCGCTGGGGCACCCCGAAGGGGCGGGGCCGCTTTAGCGCATCGCCGCGTCTCTCGTTCCTCATGTATATCCAATACAGGTCGTCACTCGTT
>CAZXXM010000242.1:0-5462 GCA_964644715.1 uncultured Salinisphaerales bacterium | reverse complement strand
CCGCCAGCGCGGAGCCGGAACTCGATCCTCCGCTCGGATACTCGGCGAGGAAGGCGTTGCGACATTCCCCGTACGGGGAGCGCAGACCGTTGAGGCCGGTCGCGAACTGGTCGAGGTTGGTCTTGCCGGTGGGGATCGCGCCAAGCTCGATCAAACGGGCGACGACGGACGCGGATTCCGTCGGGGTATAGGCGTACGCAGGGCAGGCGGCCGTGGTGGGCACACCGGCGAGGTCCAGGTTGTCCTTGATGGCGAACGGCAGCCCGTAAAGCGGCAGCGAACCCGGATCGCGCCCTTCGAGCGCACGCAGGAAGGGCTCGAGCTGCACCGTGGACAGCAATTCGATGTAGACGCGGAACTCGCCATTCAAGCTGCGCGCCCGCTGCTGCAGTTGATCGAGCAAGCCTCTGGGCGTCAGCGCGCCGCTGCGATAGGCCGCTTGCAGCGCGGTCGGCGACAGGTCGATCAGGGGCGTCTCGGCGGGGCCGGCATTCATGGACACGACTCTGGAGTTTGTTGCGCTCACTCTTGTATGCAACATGAATGCCGATGCCTGCCTACAATCCTGGAATGAGCCTTTCGCGGGACGTCCCTCTGTTTCGCCGGTGTGTGCGATGAGCACCGCAGGACCGCTGCGGCCGGGTTCGGCGCAAGAGGTCTACCAGCAGCTCAAGACCCTGATCATGAGCTTCGAGCTCTATCCGGGGTCCCGTGTCACCGAGACCGAGCTGGCGGGACGCTTCGGTGTCAGCCGCACGCCGGTGCGCGAAGCGCTGCAGCGCCTGCAGCTCGAGGGCTATCTGACGGTCCGGCCCAAGCAGGGCTGCTTCATTCGCGAGATCGACATCGCGGAGATCGAGGAGCACTACCAGGTGCGCATCGCGCTGGAGATGTGCGCGATCGAGCTGGCCTGCACGCACATGCCCGAGCGCGAGCTCAAGGAATTGGCGCGGCAGTGGGATCCGCGTTACCAGCCGTCCGAGGACGTCGGGGTGGAGGCGATGTCGGCGCGCGACGAGAGCTTCCACATCGCGCTCGCCGAGGGCGGCGGCAATCTCGTGCTGGCCGACTACCTGCAGCGCATCAACCAGACGATCCACATCATCCGTCGCCTGGATTTCACCAACGACATGCGTGTTGACCTGACCTACAAGGAGCACCACGCGATCTGTCAGCACCTGATCAAGCGTGACGCCGTGGCGGCTCAGCAGGCGATGACGCAGCACATCCGGCGCAGCCAGCAGGCCGCCAAGGCGATCACGCTGGAGCAGTTGTCGCGCGCACGGTCGCGCGCAAGACGGGCCCTGCGGGGACCGAGTACGTAGGCACGTAGCCCGGACGAAGTCCGGGATGTCTCTCGCAATTCGAAGCGCAACCCCGGACTTCGTCCGGGCTACGGGGCCTTAGTCCGCGAGGACCTTCTTCAGCCAGGCTCCGATCTGCTCGATCTCCTCCAGGCAGACCTCGTGCGCCATCGGGTAGGTCTTCCACTCGACGGTATGGCCCATCGCCGTGAGCTGGTCGCGGCTCCATTCGCCGATATCCAGCGTCAGCACCGCGTCGTACTGGCCGTGGATCATCAGGATCGGGATGTGGCGGTTCGCCGCATTGCGTTCACGCACCAGCGAGTCGGCCACCGGCAGATAGGTCGACAGCGCGAGCAGTCCGGCGAGGCGATCCGGGTAGCGCAGCGCGGTATGCATCGCGATCGCGCCGCCCTGCGAGAAACCGGCGATGACGATGCGGCCCGGCTCGACGCCGGCCTTGCGCTCCGCGTCGATCAGCCCGCGCACGCGCTCGACCGATTCGCGAATGCCCTTGTCGTCCATCCTGCCCTTGCGATCGAGCGAGATGACGTCGTACCAGGCGCGCATCGGCATGCCGCCGTTGAGCGTCACCGGGCGTACCGTCGCATGCGGGAAGATGAAGCGGATGCCGGCATCGGGCGCCAGGCCCAGCTCGCGCACGATCGGGACGAAATCGTGGCCGTCGGCGCCCAGGCCGTGCAGCCAGATCACGCTGGCCTTTGCCGGACCTTCGGGTTGCACGATCACCGCGTCGGCGGATTCCTGGAGTTTCATGGTCTGCGTGCCGGCTTTTGTCGAACGATAGAATGCGCGGCACGTTAATGGATTCCCGCCGTCGCGGGAACGACCCGCGCCATGATGCGAACTCCCTTTTTCACGCTGCTGTTTCCGATCGCGCTGTCCCTGCTGGCGGGCTGTGGCCAGTCGGGCGACCTCTATCGGCCCGATCGCGACACCGCTCCGCCGCAGGCCGAACCGGCGCCGGTGAAGGTGACGCCGGCCGTGGATCCGGCGCATCCGGAAGCGGAGCAGAAGAAGAAAGAAGACGAGGAGACCGGCGGCAAGTCGGCTCCCGGTGCGGCCTCCCCCCCTTCCACCACGCCTCCGACGACGCCGTGAGCGACCACTTCCAGTTGCGCAACGGCGAGCTGTACGCCGAGGGCGTCGCCCTTTCCGAGATCGCCGCGCAGTTCGGTACGCCCTGTTACGTGTATTCCCGCGCGATGCTCGAGCGGCACTATCGGGCGTTCGACGCGGCGCTGGCGCCGGTGCCGCACCAGATCTGCTTCGCGGTGAAGGCCAATTCGAATCTCGCGGTGCTCGGCGTGCTGGCGAAGCTCGGCTCCGGCTTCGACATCGTCTCGGCCGGCGAGCTGCGCCGCGTGATCGCCGCGGGCGGCGATCCGGCCAAGGTCGTGTTCTCCGGTGTCGGCAAGACCGCCGACGAACTGCGCTTCGCGCTCGAGCAGCGGGTCGGCACGTTCAACGTGGAATCCGAATCGGAACTGCGCCGCCTCGACCAACTCGCGCAGGCGGCGGGAACGCGGGCTTCGATCGCGCTGCGCGTGAATCCGGACGTCGATGCAAAGACGCATCCCTACATCTCCACCGGGCTCAAGCAGAACAAGTTCGGCGTGGATCTCGCGACCGCGGAGCGCCTGTACGTTGAGGCGCGATCCATGAAGGGCATCCGCATCAGCGGCATCGCCAGCCACATCGGATCGCAGCTGCTGGACGTGTCGCCGTACCTGGATGCGCTGGATCGCGTGCTCGCGCTGGTGGACCGGCTTGCGGCGAAGGGAATCGATTTCGATCACATCGACGTCGGCGGCGGTCTGGGTGTGCGCTACCGGGACGAGACGCCGCTGGAGCCGGCCGAGTGGGCGCGTGCCTTCCTGCCCAAGCTCGCCGGACGCAAGTTCAAGGTGATGACCGAGCCCGGGCGCGCCATCGCGGGCAATGCCGGCGTGCTGCTGATGCGCGTGGAGTTGATCAAGCGGGGCGAGGCCAAGCACTTCGCGGTCGTCGACGCTGCGATGAACGACCTGCTGCGGCCCTCGCTGTACCAGGCCTGGATGGACATCGTGCCGGTGCGCGCCAACCCGGGAGCGGTGGCCCAGAACTACGACGTCGTCGGTCCGGTATGCGAGACCGGCGACTGGCTGGGCAAGGATCGCGAGCTCGCCATCGCCGAGGGAGACCTGCTCGCGATACGCACCGCCGGCGCCTACGGCTTCGTCATGTCGAGCAACTACAACACGCGCGGCCGCGCGGCCGAGGTCATGGTCGACGGGGATCGTGCGGTGCAGGTGCGCGCCCGCGAAACGTTCGACGATCTGGTGCGCGGCGAGCACCTGCTGGAAAGCTAGGAGTCGGGGCGTCGAGGTGGAACTCAGCCTCGGCCTGGCCGGCATCCTGGCGCTGACCGCATCGATGATGGTGCTGGCCGCGCTGCCGAGCACCAGCGTGATGGCGGTGACCGCGCAGTCGGTCGCGTTCGGGTTTCGCCACGGCGCCGCGGTGTCGGCCGGCGTGGTCGTGGGCGATCTGGTCTACATCCTGCTCGCGATCTTCGGACTGTCGCTGCTGGCCGATGCCATGGGCGGCGCCATGGATGCCATCCGCTACCTGGGAGGCCTCTACCTGATCTGGCTCGGGGTGCGCGTGTGGCGCTCCGCGCCGCGCATCGACGATCCCGACGGCGAGGACGCCGACGGCACGCCGCCGATGCGGTCCAGTTTCGCAACGGGCCTGCTGATCACGCTCGGCGATCAGAAGGCGGTGCTGTTCTATCTGGGGTTCCTGCCGGCCTTCCTGAATCTCGGCCTGGTGACGACGATGGACGTCGTGGTCATCTGCTCGGTGGCGGTGCTGTCGGTGGGTGCCGTGAAATTGCTGTATGCAGCGGCGGCATCGCGGGCGCGCGTGTTGCTCGGCACTCGCGTGGCGCGTTGGATGAACCGGGTCGCGGCGGCCGTGATGATCGCGGTGGGCGTGTTCCTGCTGACGAAGAATGTCCTGTTGTCCTCCTGAATCGATAGAGAGAGCCCGGCCCCATGCATCCCCTGATCCTCATCGATGGCAGCAATTGGCTGTTCCGTGCGTTCCACGCGCTGCCGCCGCTGACCGCGCCGGACGGTACTCCGACGGGTGCCGTGTTCGGCATGAACAACATGCTGCGCCGGCTGATCAAGGACTATCAGCCGAAGAGCCTGGCGATGGTGTTCGATCCTCCGGGGCGCACGTTCCGCGAGGACATCTATCCCGAGTACAAGGCCACGCGCGGCGCCACGCCCGAGGACCTCGTGCTGCAGTTCCCGCTGGTCGTCGAGTTGTGCGAGGCGCTGGGCCTGCGCGTGCTCCAGGTGCCCGGCGTGGAAGCCGACGACGTGATCGGCACCCTGGCCCTGCGCGCCGCGGCGGCGGGGCAGGACGTGCTGATCGTCACCGGCGACAAGGACATGGCTCAGCTCGTGACCGCACAGGTTCATCTGCTGGACACGATGAAGAACCGCCGGATGGATCCCGCGGGCGTCGTCGAGAAATTCGGGGTGCCGCCGGAGCGCATCGTCGATTTCCTCGCGCTGATGGGCGACACCTCCGACAACATTCCGGGTGTCCCCGGCGTGGGCGAGAAGACCGCGGCCAAGCTGATCGCGGAGTACGGTTCGCTCGACGGCGTACTGGCGGCGGCGCCGACGATCAAGGGCAAGCTCGGGGAGAACATTCGTGCGAATCTCGAACGCATTCCGCTGGCCAAGGATCTGGCGACGATCCGGACCGCGCTGGACCTGGCGCTGACACCCGATGACCTCGTGCCGCGCGAACCGGACGAGGCGCAGCTCGAGGCCTTCCATGCGCGTCTGGGCATGCTGCGCCGCGCGCCGGAGACCGGCGGCACGACCGCCGCGGCCGTGCCCGCTGCGCCGGCGGCATCGGAGACCGCGCCCGCTCTTGCTCCGGATACGCCGCCGACGGCCAAGGCCACGGCGGCCGAACTCCTCGACGAGGCCGCACTGGAGGCCATGGCGGCGGCGCTCGAGCACGCAGAGCTGATCTGCGTGGATACCGAGACCGACGCGCTCGACGCCAACCAGGCAGGACTCGTCGGCTTCGCGTTCGCGATCGAAGAAGGCAAGGGCTGGTACGTGCCGG
>CAZXXM010000241.1:0-5464 GCA_964644715.1 uncultured Salinisphaerales bacterium | reverse complement strand
TCGAGGCTGCGGCCGGACAGGACGGCGGCGACCGCGACGGCGGCCGCGGAACGCGGGGAGGGATTCATTCCCGATTATCGCGCAGCGGCGGGCAGTGTGATCTCGAAACAGGTGCCGCGGGGTGCGGGCACGAGGGCGATGCGTCCGCCGTGAGCCTGCAGCAGAGCGCGCACGATCGATAGTCCCAGCCCGGTATTGCCAGCACCACGTGCCGTCGTGAAAAAGGGTTCGAAGATGCGCGCCGCGTGGTTGGCCGAGATGCCGGCGCCGTCGTCGGCCACCTGAAGGCCCACTTCATCGCCACGCAGCTGCGCGCGCAGGACGGCGTGCGCCGCGGGGCCGGCATGCTGCCGCACGTTGTCGAGCAGGCTGGCCAGCATCGAGTCGACCGTGTCGGCATGCAGGCCGACGAACAGCGGCATCGCCGGCATCTCGACCGTCACGTCCAGTCCGCGTTCGCGGTAGCGGTGGGCCAGGGCTTCGAGCACGGGACGCAATTCGGTGCGCGTGCCCGCCGCGTCGCCGCTCGCCATGTCGGCGCGCGCCAGCTCGAGCAGGCGTTTGACCAGGCGCTCCAGCCGCTCGGCATCGGATTCGAGCAGAGCCAGGAAGCGCTCGCGCTCGGCGGTCTCCATGTCCTGGCCGTGATCGCGCATCAGCTCGACGGTGCCGCGGATGGCGGTCAGCGGCGTCTTGAATTCGTGCGAGACGTGGGCGGCGAAATCGCGGATGTAGCGTGCGCGTTCCTCGAGCGTGCGCGCCATCGCCGCCACCGTTTCCGACAGCTCCGCGATCTCGCGCGTGCCGGCGTGGCGCAGCGGCGTCACCGCATTGGGTTCTCCGCGCGCGGCGCGGCGCGCCTGCTCGATCAGCGCGCGCACCGGCCGGCCGATCGTCACCGCGGTGAACAGCGACAGCGACATCACGATCGCGAGCAGCCCGGCGCCGCCCCACAGCAACTGGCGTCGCTTGCCGCGGATCGCCTGCTGGATGTTGGCCGGCGTGCGCAGCAGCGTCACGGCGCCGAGCACCCGTCCGTGGTGCAGGATCGGCACTGCTACGGCGACGCGGATGCGGGCGCCGCGCGAGATCGAATCGAGCGGAGGCGGCGGCGCCTGACTGCTGCGTCGGCGCATCAGGCTGACGTACTCGCCGGCCAGCGCACGCTGCGCTTCTTCGTGATTGAGCAGCGACTGTCCGACGTCGCTACCCGTGGTGGCCACGATCACGCCGCGGTAATCGACGACGCGCATGCCGGCCAGGGTCGTGACCTGGGCGTCGCGCAGCACCGGTTCCAGCTCGCGCCCGACCGCGGCTGCGATCCGGTCGGGCTCCTGGCCGGTAGGTTCGGGTCCAGGTGGAACCGGCAGCACCGGGTCCTGCGCGAGATCCAGGCGGACCAGTTGCGGGCGCCAGGGACCGGTCGAAGGATTGGCTTTCGGTTCGACGTGCGTCGGCGCGGAGCCGTAGTCGTCGAGCGAGCTCAGCGCGAGCGGATTCGGCGGCGCCTTTCCGCGCGCCGGGCGGGTCGCGCGATCGAACAGAGTGCGGTAGGCCGCGCTGACGAAGACGCCCTGCGCGATCAGCTCGGACTCGGTCTGGCGGATCAACGCGCTCTCGTAGACGCGCAGCACCGCGATGCCGCCCAGCGGCAGCGCCAGGATCACCAGGTTGATCAGGATCAGCACCGTGCTCAGGCGCGGCCGCCAGGAGCGGCGGATGCCGGCGCTGGCATCCGGCGAAGAGGCGGGGTTCAACGCGCGCGCCTCAGGTGCAGGGTCCGAGCTTGTAGCCGATGCCGTGCATCGTCTCGATCGGGTCCACGCCCAGTGCGGCGAACTTGGCCCGCACGCGCCGCACGTGACTGTCGATGGTGCGATCCGACACGACCTTGTGAAGTTCGTAGGCGTGATCCATCAGGTGTTCGCGCCGGCAGACCTTGCCGGGCCGGGCGAGCAGCGTCTTCAGGATGCCGAACTCGGTCAGCGTCAGGATCAGTTCCTGGTCGTCCCAGAAGGCCTTGAACTGCTCGCCATCGAGCGCCAGACGGCCGTGGCGCAGGCGCGGCGCCGTAGCGGGCTCGGTCGCCGTCACGCCGCCGCGGCGCAGGATCGCGCGCACGCGGGCGACCAGTTCGCGTGGCGAGAAAGGCTTGGAGAGATAGTCGTCGCCGCCGAGTTCCAGTCCGACGATGCGGTCCACCTCGTCGTCCTTGGAGCTGAGAAAGACGATGGGCGTGCTGCGGCCGGTTTCGCTGGCGCGGATGCGGCGGCAGACCTCCGTGCCCTCGAGTTCCGGCATCAGGATGTCGAGCACGATCAGCGCCGGGCGCTCGGCGGCGAATTTCTCGAGCGCCTGCGCGCCGTCTTCGGCCGCCACCGTGTTGTAGCCGGCCTTCCGCAGCGCGAAGCAGACGACTTCGCGGATACCGGCATCGTCGTCGACCACGAGGATGGTTTGCATGATGCGGCGAGCTTAGCAACGGCCGCCGCCGCAAAACGTGCCTGCACCGCGTTTGCACGAAGTTTCGCGGCGCTTGCACGGCATCGTCGCGGGTTCGCGCGGGGCGCCGCCCGACACTGGCCCTACCCCTCCAGCGGAATGCGCCATGAACCTCACCGACCTCTGCATCACTGCCGTCTTTGCCTTGCTGCTGACTGCCCTCGACGAGGGCGGTACTGCCCTGACGTGGTTCTGAGGACATCGCCATGACCACGCCGCAGATCCCGACACGCATGGGACAGATGATGAACAGGCCCGGACCGCGCCTGGCCGGCCTCGGGCTGTTGATCCTGCTGTTGCTGATTCCGCTGGGTCTGATCGAATCGAGAGTCAACGAGCGCGGCCAGCGACGCGACGAGGCGGCGGCCGACGTCGCTCGGTCCTGGGGCGAGGTGCAGTCGCTCGCCGGCCCGGTCCTGCGCCTGCCGTACACGGTCCGCTGGCGCGAGAAGGAAGAAGACCACAGCCGCACCGGCTGGCTGGTACTGCCGCCGCAGAAGCTCGACGTGGACGCGCGGCTCGACGGCGAGGTCCGCAAGCGCGGTATTTTCGAAGTGCCGGTCTACCGGGCGAAGCTCAAGCTGAGCGGACAATTCAGACTGCCGGAGGTCACGGACCTGGGGATTTCGCTGGAGCAGGTCGACTTTGGGCGCGCCGAGGTGATGATCGGCATCGCCGAGCCCGGCGCGCTGTCGGCCGACAGCCGTGTGGTCGTCGATGGGCAGGTGCTGACGCTCGAACCGTCGGCTCAGTCGCTGGGTAGCCAGGGCGTGCGCGCCCTCGTGCGACAGGGCATCGCGGCCGAAGCGCTGACACAAGGCGTCGCATTCGAAGTGGAACTGAATCTCAACGGATCGAGTGCATTCCATCTGGCGCCGGTGGGCCGGGAAACGACCTTGTCGATCGCCAGCAACTGGCCGCATCCGAGCTTCAGCGGCAAGGGCCTGCCGCGGCATAGCGAGATCTCGGACAAGGGTTTCGAAGCAGACTGGTCGGTATCGCACCTGGGCCGCGGCTACCCGCCGGTCTGGCTCGACAACGAAGTGACGCGCGAGCAGATCGACGCCTCCGCATTCGGCGTGGAGCTCTGCGTGCCAGTCGATCCGTATCGCATGGCGGAGCGCATCGCCAAGTACGGCGTACTGGTGCTGCTGCTGAGCTTTGCCGCGATCTGGGTCATGGAGCTCCTGGGGGGGCGGCCGTTGCACCCGGTGCAGTACCTGCTGCTGGGCGGATCGCTCTGCCTGTTCGGCTTGCTGCAACTGTCGCTGGCCGAGCACCTGGGCTTCGCGGTGGCCTTCGGACTCGCGGCCGCGGCCGTGGTGCTGCAGGCCTCATGGTACGCCCGCGTCGCGACGCACAGCAGGCGTCGCGCCGTCATGCTGGGCGGATTGCTCAGCGCCTGGTTCGGCTACCTCTACGTGGTGCTGCAGGCCGAGGACATGGCGTTCCTGTTCGGTGCGCTGGCCTTGTTCGGATCCCTGACCGCGGTGATGTGGGCCACTCGAAAGGTGAACTGGTCCTCCAGCTCGAACTGGGACGTCGCGGACGCGACGCTCGAATGAGTCCTGACGGAGGCCACTCATGAAAAGTGTCGACGTGATCGTCGTGGGTGCCAGCTTCGCGGGCCTGGCGTGTGCGCGGCGCGCGGCCGAGCGCGGACTCGACGTCGTCGTGCTCGATCGCAAGCCGGAGGCAGGCGAATCGATCCACACGACCGGCCTGCTGGTGCAGGAGGTCGTCGAGAAGCTGGATCCGCCGCGGACGCTGCTGCGGAGGATCGAGGCCTTGCGCCTGTATTCGCCGAGCCTGCGGCACGTGGATCTCGCGGCGTCGGGCTACGGGTTTCACGCAACCGATACCGCGGCCCTGATGCGCTGGATGGCCGAGCGCGCCGTAGAAGCCGGTGCCGACCTGCGCTGGGGCGCTCCGTTCCGCGATGCGCATCGCGCCGGCGGCTGGGTCGTGTTGCCGGACCAGGGCTGCCGCGCCCCTTGGCTGATCGGCGCGGACGGTCCGCGTTCTCGCGTTGCCAGCGGCTTCGGGCTGGATGCGAATACCGAGTTTCTGATCGGAGTCGAGATGGAATGCTGCGGTCTGGCGCCGGACGTGGATCGGTTGCATTGCTTCATCGACGCGGACCTCGCACCCGGTTACTTCGGGTGGCTGTTCACCGGGGTCGGCGGCGTCGCGCAGCTGGGCATCGCCTGCCGCCTGCCGCACCAGCCGGATCTGGACGCGATGATTGCGAAGCTCAGGCGGCACTTCGATTTCCGCCTGGCCACGCGCATGGCGCGTCGCGGCGGGCTGATCCCGGTCGGAGGCCCGTTGCGGCGCTGGCATGCGCCCGGTGTGGTGCTCGTCGGGGATGCGGCGGGACTGATTTCACCGCTGACGGCCGGCGGCATCCACACCGCGATCGAAAGCGGTGAGCACGCCGCCGAAGCCCTTGCCGCCGCCTTGCGCGACCCGAGGCGCGATCCGATCGCCGAGATGACTGCGCTGCGGCCCGCGTTCGCACACAAGAAGCTGATGCGGCGCGTGTTCGAGTCGTGCTCGACGAATGCGCTGCTCGATGTCGCGATGCGCGGGCCGCTGCCGGGCGCTTTCGCGCGGCATGTGGCGTTTCATCGGGCCCGATCGCAGCGGGAGTCGGCGGTAGGTCCTGTGGTCCGCACGTAGTGCATAGCCCGGGCGAAGTCCGGGATGTATCCGTTTGGACGGGCGAACCCGGACTTCGTCGGTGCTACGGATCGACGGGGCGCGCAGCGAGGTGGCGGGCCTTGATCTCCTCGACCTGACGTTCCCATTGCTGCACTTCCTCGAAGTAGCCGTCGAGCACGCAGGTCGCGCAGCCGCCGGCGCAGCAGTCCGGCCGCTCGGGTCGGGGAGGCAGCGTCGGTTCAGGAAGGTCGGGGTGATCGGCGGTGGTCATCGGCCGACGAGCGTAGTGCCGGATCGG
>CAZXXM010000240.1:0-5473 GCA_964644715.1 uncultured Salinisphaerales bacterium | reverse complement strand
GGCCGCCGAGCTGGCCGCCGAACTCCGGCCAGCCGAAGGCCCGGGTCAAGGTGGGAAGGTCCAGGGGTTCGATCTCGGCATCGAAATTTGCAGCCATGTCAGGCTTCCCTGCGCGCTTCACCGCAAGTTCGCGGACGTTCAATGCGCCACCGGCGAGCGGGATGCGCAAGGGTGAGAGCAGCTTCACATCGCGCGCGGAAGTTCGAAAACGCAGATCGGCCGCGCCGAGCTTCAGGTCGGCGAGGTGTCCGCCGCTCCAGCGCAGCGCGGAGTCGGCACCGTCGCCGCTGGCCTGCCACGCGATGTTGCCGTCGACACCGACAAGGCCCGTGGAAAATGCGTCCAACTCCAGTGCCGCGCCTTCGAGCTGCAGCGCGATGCGGCTTGGCGAAGCGCCCGTGCCTTCGATCGTGCCGTGAGCGCGGCCGGAGAGCGTCATTTTTTCCAGCTTCGTTCCGGCCATGAACGGCTGAACGTAGGTGGTGAACGCAGGCGCAAGCTGCATGTCCTCGATGTTCAGTGCGAACTGGCGCATCGGCGCGATCGCATCGGTGACGTGGCCCGCCACCCGCATGACGCTCTTCTGGTCGATATCGAACGTCGATACATCGAGCCGCCCGCGGACGGTATCGAAGCGCAGCGTGGCGCCGAACGTCGCGGGTGCGGGGCCGAAGTCGACGAACACCGGTTCTACGTACGCCTGGCCTCGCGGCAGTGCGCCCTGCATCGTCGCATCGATGTAGCGTGCCTTCGCGACGATCTGCGCCGACAGGTCGAGATCCAGTTTGTCGGTGGCGTAGCGTCCTGTGGGCTCCGACAGCGTCATCGCGCGCGCCTTGGCCTCCGCCGTGGCCTGCCAGTCGCCGTCACGCTGCAGGCGTCCGTCGAATTTCACTTCCACCGTCTGGTCCTGCATGGCGGCGCGCAGCGTGCCGTCAGCGCAACGGAGCGCCTTTGCAGACGTCACCAGCGGGCAGTCGAAGTGCACCTTCGTCAGCGGCACCGGCAACGCGGGATGCTCGATCGAACCGATGTCGAGCTGCACGCGTAGCGCGGCGGCGCGGCCGCTGCACGAGAGCAGCAGGAGAATGAGGGCGAGACGAAGCATCCCGCAATGGTCGCATGCTCAGTGGAAATCGCGCGACGACGTTGCCAGCCCACCGAGCCAGTGACTTCGATCGTAGAAGCGATGCACCACGATGTGGGTGACGCCCTGCTGTTTCTGCAGTTCGCCGCTGACGATCAGGAAGCTCGCGCGCAGTGCATCGAGCCGCTGCGTCTCCATCACCGAATTCCACACGATCAGATTGTGCGAGCCGGTCTCGTCCTCCAGCGTCATGAACACCGTGCCTTTCGCTGTCTGCGGGCGCTGCCGGTTGATGACGAGCCCGGCGACGCGGATTCGCTGGCCGTCCGCCATCTGGTCCAGGTCCGATGCGCGTTTCACGCGGATCGTGTCGAGCCGCTCGCGCAGCAGCGCCACCGGATGGCGACGCAGGCTCAGTCCCGTGGACGCATAGTCGTCGAAGATGTCCCGGGTTTCGTGCGGCGCACGCAACAGATCGAGTTGTGGCTCCTTCGCTGCGTGGCCGGACAGCATGCCAGGCAGGCGCTCGGCGCCGAGCGCGGACCAGCGGGCGCGATGACGATGGCCCACGAGCGTGTGCAGAGCATCGCCATCGGCTAGCAGCCGTCGATCACGCGCGTCGAGCATGGCTCGATCGACCAGGTCGTCGAGATCGAGGAACGGTGCGTCCCGTCGTGCTTGCTCGATACGCAGCGCCACCTTTTCGGAGAATCCGCTGATGCAGCGCAGGCCGAGGCGCAGCGTGTTGCGATCGTCCAGCGTGCAATCCCAGTCGCTGCGCATCACGTCCACGGGCAGCACGTTCACGCCACTGCGACGGGCTTCCTGTACGAGCTGCGCCGGTGCGTAGAAGCCCATTGGTTGCGAGTTGATCAGGCCGGCAATGAAGGCCGCGGGCTCGTGGCACTTGAGCCAGGACGAGGCATAGGCGAGCAACGCGAAACTCGCAGCGTGCGATTCGGGGAATCCGTAGGAGCCGAACCCCAGCACCATCTTGTAGATGTCCTCCGCGAACTTCTCGCCTAGGCCATTCCTGACCATGCCGGTCACGAGCTTGTCGTGGAAGTGCTCGAGTCCGCCGTCGCGTTTCCACGCCGCCATCGAGCGGCGCACCTGATCGGCTTCGCCCGGCGAGAAGTCCGCGCCGTCGATCGCGATCTGCATCACCTGCTCCTGGAACAAGGGCACGCCGAGCGTACGCTCCAGGGCCTTGTGCAGTCTTGGCGGAATCTTGAAATCGAAATCCGGATTTCTTTCGCGCTGTTGTCGCCGTTTCAGGTAGGGATGGACCATGCCGCCCTGGATCGGGCCCGGTCTTACGATGGCGATCTGCACCACGAGGTCGTAGAACTTGCGTGGCTTCAGACGCGGCAGCATCGACATCTGTGCACGCGATTCGATCTGGAAGACGCCTACGGTCTTGGCCTTGCAGATCATGTCGTAGGTGGGGATGTCATCCCGCGGCACGTCGGTCAGGCCGAACGGCTGATTCCGGATCGTCGACACCATCTCGAAGCTGCGTCGCAAGGTGCTGAGCATGCCCAGCGCGAGCACGTCGACCTTCAGCAGCCCGAGCGATTCCAGATCGTCCTTGTCCCACTGGATGATGGTCCGGTTCGGCATCGAGGCGTTCTCCACCGGCACCAGTCGTGACACCGGCCCATCGGAGATCACGAAGCCGCCGACGTGCTGCGACAGATGGCGCGGCATGCCCACGAGCTGACTCACCAGTTCCAGCCAGTTGCGGATCAGGGGAGACGCAGGATCGAAGCCGAGTTCCTGCAAGCGATCGGGCAGGGCTTCCTTGCGATCCCACCACGCAAGCGACTTGGAGAATGCATCGATCTGATCAGGTGCCAGACCCAGCGCCTTGCCGACGTCGCGAATCGCGCGCTTCTTGCGGTAGTGGATCACCGTTGCCGCGATCGCTGCGCGATCGCGCCCCTACGTTCTGAACACGTACTGGATGATTTCCTCGCGCCGCTCATGCTCGAAATCGACGTCGATGTCCGGCGGTTCGTTGCGCTCCCTGGACAGGAAACGCTCGAACAGCAAGTTGCCTTCTTCGGGCTTCACTGCGGTGATCCCCAGCGCGAAGCACACGGCCGAGTTGGCGGCACTGCCGCGACCCTGGCACAAGATCTTCAGTCGTCTTGCTTCACGCACGATGTCGTGCACGGTCAGGAAGAAGGGTTCGTACTGAAGATCGGCGATCAGTCGAAGCTCTTTTTCGATCTGATCGATCACCAAAGTGGGCACGCCCTCGGGCCAACGTACGCGCATACCCTCCTCGGTGAGGTGTCGCAGCCAGCTCGTCGGCGTGTGACCTCGCTCTACCAGTTCGCTCGGATACTGGTACTTGATCTCCTTCATGCCGAAGTTGCAGCGCTCGGCGATGTTCAGCGTCTGCTCGAGCAGATCCGGCGGATAGAGTTCCTGCAATTCTTCAAGAGAATGCAGATGACGCTCGGCGTTGGGCAGCAGGCGATAGCCGCACTCGCTGATCGGCAGGCCGTGCAAGGTTGCCGTCAACACATCGTGCAGCCGCCGTCGTTGGCGCACGTGATAGCGCACGTCACCGCTGGCCACGAGCGGCAGTCCGAAGCGCTCGCCGATGCGACGCAGCTGGGTCAATCGTTTGCGATCGCCCGGACCGCGGTGCAATTCCACGCCTATCCACGCGCGTTCGCCGAACGTGTCGCGCGTCCAGGCCGCGTGATCCGCGCTCGCTGCCGCGTCCGGAATCCACAAGGCCAAAGCCGATTGCGGATGGAGCGCGAAGTCCTCGCGCAGCACGCGATACTCACCCTTCTTGCTCCGCCGTCGCGCATGCGTGATCAAAGCCGACATCGCTTCGTATGCCGCTTTGTCCGTCACGAGCAACACCAGTTTGGGCCCGTCCTCGATCTGCAGTTCGCAGCCGACGATGAGTTTCAGTCCGTATCGCTTGGAGGCCTCGTGTGCCCGCACGATACCTGCGAGCGAGCACTCGTCGGTGATCGCTAGAGCGGTGTAGCCGAGTGCCTTGGCCTGTTCGAACAGTTCGGACGCCTGCGAGGCGCCGCGCTGGAACGAGAAGCACGACAGGCAATGCAGCTCCGCATAACCCACAGGCAGCGGATCGCTCACGAGAACCATCCGTGCAGAAACCAATGGTCCGATTCCACTTCGCGATACACCCAGGCGCGGCCGCCGTTGATGTCCAGGATCGTGTAATCACGGCGCTGGTCATCGCCATCCCACCAGCCTGATTCGATCCGCTCGAACGCAGTGCCTGCTGGAATCGCTGGTGGCGGCATGATCCAGGGTTCGGCATACAGCAGGCTTGGCCGCAGGGGACCGGAGAACGCGGGGATCTGTTTGGCCGGCAACGCAGCCGCGCGGCGCATCGCGCGTTCGGGCCGGTGATCCTCCATGGCTTGCGGCATCCACACCTTGTCTTCGCCCAGCCGGCCACGAATGCGCTCGATCGCCGCCGACCAGGCCTGCGCCTGCCCGGCGCGTGCATCGAAGAAATCGTTCTGCGGAATGGAAGCTTCCGCGAAATCCTCGGCCATGAGCACTAGGTCGCGCGCCGGAAGCGGCAGGCCATCGCGCTCGAGGCGTTCGTGCAGGGCGTCGAAGATGCGCTTCGCCTCCCGATGCGGATCGACGAACTGTGCATGGATGCGCGTCTCGCGCGCACCGGCGTGCATCACGGCGAGCGTCACGCCGCGCAATCCGCGATCGCGCGTGCGCAGGTAGGCCTGCAGTTCGGTGCACAGCCGCTTCAACGGAAACCGCAGACGCTCGACGTCCTCGATCTCCGCGCTCAGCTCGAAGCGGCGGCGGAAGGTTTCGGGTGGCGCGAGCGTGTCACAGGGTTCGGGCGCGTGGCCGAGCAGGCGATCGAGTTCGAGCCGGTAGTGCGCACCGAAGCGTTTCGAGAACGCGTCACGTGGAACGGCGAACAGATCGCCCAGCCGGCGGAAGCCCACGCCCGAAAGCGAGTGCAGCACGTCGCCCGGCCAGTGCAGAGAGGACAGCGGCAGGTTCGCAAGACACGGGAAGAGTGCTTCCGTATCTCTGATCGGGCTGGCGTGGCTCACGCAGGCGAGCAAGGCAGCGCCTGCGCGTGTAGGCGCGATGCCGATCTGCGCTGCGTGTCCGAGTTCCTGCAACTCGTCGCACAGACGATTGCGCAATGCGTCGAGACCACCGAACAGCGCGAGGCTGTTGCCGATCTCCACCCACAACAACGCGCGCGGACGACGGCCGTGCTCGGCGAGGTCCTGGATCTCGGCAGTGACCGGCTGCCCGAAGCGGTAGATCCAGTACGCGAGGCTGCGCAGCGCCTCCTGCTCGGCGCCAGGGCGCCGTACCTGCACTTTCAGATCGGGATGCAGC
>CAZXXM010000239.1:0-5483 GCA_964644715.1 uncultured Salinisphaerales bacterium | reverse complement strand
CCTCTGTCCGAACTCGATACCGCCGGCGCGCTGACCCTGTGGAACGTGAAGCCACCGGAAGAACCGGACTACGAGGAAGTCAGCTTCCGCCGGGCGCTGCCCGACGAGTTCGGACTTCCGGGTCTCACCGAGACGCAGTGGCTGACGTTGACGCAGCGCTACGCGCCGTCGTTGTGGATCGAGACGGCCAGCGAATCCGATCGACCGGGAATGCCGCGCCTGACCGCGACCGGCGTCGACGTGGACAGTACGCAGCCGCTGGTGCACTACTCCATCAGCTTCGCGCGCTTCGGCAAGGAGCCGGTGATGCAGATCACCTACTTCTTCTGGTTTCGCGGCACCGGTGACGCCGCATCGCCGGGCATCGACGGACTGCTGTGGCGCGTGACGCTGGACATGGACGCCAAGCCGCTGGCGTACGAGAGCCTGCACGCCTCCGGCCGGTCCCACTACTGGTTCCCGGTGCAGCCGCTGCCGCGGCGCGGGAATGGCGGCTACTGGCATCAGGACGGCTTCCTGCCGCAGGGCCAGATCGCGGAAGCGAACCGAGCGGTTCGCCTGAAAGCAGGCAGCCACGCCGTTCGCCGCGTGGTGCCGGTCGCGGACGCCCGCGCCGAACGCACGGCTACCTACGAACTGCGCCGCTACGAGGATCTCTACACGCTGCCGCTTCCGGCCGGCGGCTCGCGCAGCCTGTTCGATCCCGACGGCATCGTGCGGGGCTCCGCGGGCCCCGATCCTTCTTGGATGTGGTCGAGCGGCGTGCGTCACCCGGGTGCGCTCAAACAGTACGGGCATCACACGCCGGCCTACGTCGGGCGCGAGCATTTCGATGCCCCGTTCCTGCTCGAATCGGTCTTCGTTCCGCCCACGCCTGCGTCGGCGGTTCCGCCGGGCTGATCAGGGCCGGGCGTGATCCCCACCAGCGAAGAAGAGCGGGAGCAACTCGGACGCCTGTTGTCCCGCGTGGCGGCGGGTGATCAGCGCGCGCTGGCCGAGTTGTACGACCTGACCAGTCCGATCCTCTATGGACTGCTGATGCGCATGCTGCGGCGGCCGGATTGGGCGCAGGAAGCGCTGCAGGACAGCTACCTGCGCGTCTGGCAGCGGGCCGAGGCCTACGATGCGGGCAAGGGCGAACCGATCGGCTGGCTGATCGGCGTGGCGCGCTATCGCGCCCTGGACCTGCTGCGCAGTCGCCGCGACGGCAACATCGAGATTTCCGACGCGACGGCGCCCGACACGATCGCCCTCGGGGAGATGGAGTCGAGTCCCGAGGACCGCGCCGTCGAGAACGAGGGCCTGGAACGGCTGCTTCGTTGCATGCGGGGCCTGACGGAAGTGCAACGGAAAAGCGTTTTGCTCGCGTACTACGAAGGGTATTCCCACACCGAGCTGTCGCAGGCCATGGACGCCCCGCTGGGAACGGTCAAGGCCTGGATACGCCGCGGTCTGGCGCGTCTGCGCGAATGTCTGGAGCGGTAGCGGTCCCGGAGGAACGGCACATGCGGTACGAGAATGCGGAACTGGTGCGGCAACTGGCAGCCGAGTACGTGATCGGCACCTTGCGCGGCGCGGCGCGCCGCCGCTTCGAGAAGCTGCTGGAGACCGATCCGGAAGCCCGCTTTCAGCGCGACTTCTGGGAGCAGCGTCTCGGCGAGTTCGGACAGGCGCTGTCGCCCGTGGCGCCGCCGGTCGACGTGCGGACCGAGTTGCTGCGCCGCATCGCGCCGCCGATCGCGATCGTGGCGCCGGACCCCGTTCGGCTGCCAGCCGGGCACCGGCGCCGCCGGCGCAGCCTGTGGGCCTACGCCGCCGGCTTCGCGACCGCGGCGAGTCTCGCGCTGGCCTTCCTGCTAGGGCAGCACTACCCGGATTCGGCGGAGCCGCTCGCGGGACGCAACCCCGTGGCGACGACCTTGGCCGCCGCTCCTGCCGATGCGGGCGAGGCCTGGCCGATCTACGCGGCCGAGGTTCGCATCCCGGGGTCGGTCAAGGGCTGGCTGCTGAGCCTGACACCGGACCATCGGCATCTGATTGCGGTGGCCTCGGACGACTTCTTCCAGAGCGGGCGCCAGCAACTCCAGCTCTGGTGCCTGGTGCCGAACGCCGACCCGGTCGCGATCGGCGTGCTGCCCAGCGAGAAAGATGCGAGCGTGACCTTCGCGATCCCGGCCGAGGTCCGCGGCCGCGACCAGGTCAGCTTCGCGATCACGCTCGAACCGACGGAGCGCGCCGCCGAGCGGGATCCGCGCCGGCCGGTCGGTCCGGTTCTCAACGAGACCCGAAACCTCGTCGACGCGATCTAGATCTCTCGCGGTTTCGCAGCCCGGACGAAGTCCGGGGGTGTCAGTCTCTAAGCGGCGCAGCCCCGGACTTCGTCCGGGCTACGCCTACGCCGATGTTCAGCTTCGCGCGGACGCGAACGCCTGCCGCATCAGCAGGAAGATCGCGACGATCGAGATCACCGCGAACAGCAGCGCGGGCACCAGCCCGATGATCGAGGCGAGGTTGGATTCGCCGAAGCGGTTGTCGGCGATGCTGAGCGCGCGGTTGGGAGCGAACAGCGCGGCCCAGTAGAACAGCGTGTTCGCCCAGCCGGTGCCGACCAGCATCCAGTACATGCGCCCCGCGGCTGCCTCGGTGAAGCCGAGAGGTCCGAGCAGGATCGCGACGATGAAGATCAGCATGCCGTTGAGCATGCCGCCGATGTGCGTGCGCACCCAGGCGCCGGCGTCACCCGGAATGCCGAACTCGATGATGCTGCCGGGAATCAGCTCGATGCCGCCGAGCAGCGAAATCAGCAGGCCGATGCCCGCGCACATGCCGACCAGCATCACGGCGGCGCCCTGGCCGACCATGCGCTTCTGCAGCGAGGTGAAAGTCATTCTGTCGTTCTCCCTGGGTATGAATTCGAGTCCTGCCTTGGTCCGCGAACGATGACAGACGCGACGCCGTCTGCCTTGCGAGGACTAGCTGGCCTTGGCCATCTGCTCGCGCACCGAGCGCTTCAGGATCTTGCCGGTGGCCGTCATCGGGAACGCGTCGACGAAGCGAACCTCCTTGGGCACCTTGTAGCCGGCGATCAGGGCGCGGCAATGCGCGATGACGTCTTCCTGCGTCAGCGTCGCACCCGGCACCGGAATGATGACGGCGGTCACGCGCTCGCCCCACTTCGCGTCCGGCAGCCCGATGACCGCGCACTGGCGCACGGCCGGGTGCTTGGCCAGCGCCTGCTCGACCTCGGCGGAGTACACGTTCTCGCCGCCGGTGATGATCATGTCCTTCACGCGGTCGACGATGTAGAGCAGCCCGTCCTTGTCGCGAAAGCCCGCATCGCCGGTCTTGTACCAGCCGTCCTGCATCACGGCGGCCGTCGCATCCGGCTGGTTCCAGTAGCCGCCGAACATGTTCGGCATGCGCGCCCAGAACTCGCCGTTGGATCCCTCCGGCACTTCCTTGCCTTCGAGATCGACGATCTTGATCTCGATCAGCGGCAGCGGCGTGCCGCAGGAACGCAGGCGAGCCTCGTTGTTGACGTCGTGCTGCTCGGGGCGAAGCAAGGTCATCGCACCCGAGGATTCGGTGGCGCCGTAGAACTGCATGAAGCGGCACTTCATCTCTTCCAGCGCGCGCTTGAGCAAGGTCGAACTGATCGCCGAGCCCGCGTACATCACCAGGCGCAAGGACGAGAAGTCGGCCGTCTTCGCATCGGGATGATCGATCACCATCTGGATCGCGGTGGGAACCAGCGCGCAGATCGTGGGCCGGTCACGTGCGATCAGCTTGAGCATGCTGCCCGGCTCGAGCGCGGGCAGAATCGACACCGCGGCACCGTTGTACAGGGCTTGCACCGACAGGCCGGTACCGACCAGGTGGAACACCGGCATCACGGTGAGCATCACGTCGCCCTCGCGCCACTCGTACGCGGGTTCGAGGTGCTCGCACAAGCGCATCGCGTTGAGACCGCCGTGCGTGAGCTGCACGCCCTTGGGCTTGCCGGTGGTGCCCGAGGTGTAGATCAGCATCGCGGTGTCGCCGGGGTGGATTCGAAGGTTCGGATCCTGCGCCGTGCTCTTGCCCAGCCAGTGCTCGAATTCCGCGGCATCCGCGCGCGTCGAGTCGAAGATGACCGTCTTGAATTTCTGCCGGCAGAGTTTCTCCACCGCGGCGAGCACGTCGACGTACTCGCGATCCACGAACACCAGCGCGCACTGGGCATCGTCGATGACGACCGCGACTTCGGGCGCCGCCAAGCGCCAGTTCAGCGGCACGATTCCGGCGCCGGCCTTGTTGATGCCGAACAGCAGTTCGAAATAGCGGGCCGAATTCTTGCCGAAGAAACCAATGTGCGCGCCGGGTTCGACGCCGGTGCCGATCAGGCTGTTGGCGATGCGGTTGCTGATCTCGTCGAGCTGCTTCCAGCTACGCGGGCCGAGACCGTCGATCAGCGCCGGCTGATCGGGCTTGGTGCGCGCGTAGTGGCGCGGGATGTCGCCGAGGTTCTTGATCTCGTAGTGCAACCACATGTCGCGCTCCCCCTGTCCTTTGATCGAAGGCCGCTTCAGCGGCCCTGGAACTTCGCCTTGCGCTTCTCGACGAAGGCGGTGATGCCTTCGCGCGCATCCGCACTGCCGGCGACGATCGCCAGCGCCTGCGCCTCGTCCTCGAGCTGTGCTTCGAACGGCGTGCGCAGTGCCTTGTTGACCAGTTGGCGCACCGCGCCGAACGCGCGCGTCGGACCCGACGCGAGCTTCTTCACGACCTTCTCGGTTTCCTCGACGAGCGCGGCGTCGTCGACCAGTTCATCGATCAGGCCGATGCCGGCGGCGGCCTGCGCGTCCAGCATCTCGTTGAACAGGAAGAAGCGTCGCGTGCGCGCGATGCCCAGGCGCGCGGCGAGCACGAACGATGCGCCCGCGTCGCAGGTGTAACCGATCTGCGGATACGCCGCGCCGAAGCGGGCGCTCCGGCCGGCCAGCACCATGTCGCAGCCGGCGATCAGGGCCACGCCGCCGCCCATGCAGGTGGCGTGCACCGACGCGATCAGCGGCGCGTTCAGGCGCTGCAGCCGCGCGATGCCCATGTGCAGGCCCGCGGTCCAGGTGCGGATGTTGTCCGGCAGGTTGTCGAGATCGTCGGCGAACATGCGGATGTCGCCACCGACGCTGAAGAACTTCCCGCGTCCGGTGATCAGCACCGCGCGCAGATCGTCGCGACCGGACAGCGCGTTCGCCACCTGTGCGAGTTCTTCGCAGAACGCCGCGTTGAACGGATTGCCGAGCTCGGGCTGGTTGAGCGTCAGTCGCGCAATGCCTTCGCTGACGGTCAGATCGATGGATTCGTAGGCCACGTCAATTCTCACGAGTGCAATGAAAACGCCACTGATCCCTTCGCGGGATCAGTGGCGCGATATGAAACGGGCTACGGGATCAGACTCCGACGGTTGCGGCTTTTCCGACGATTTCGGGGCGTTCGTTGAT
>CAZXXM010000238.1:0-5493 GCA_964644715.1 uncultured Salinisphaerales bacterium | reverse complement strand
GCAAGCCGGCGCAGGAGATTCCGATGCGTCTGAGCTTCGTTGCCGCGGATGGCACAGAACGGGTCGTCGAAGCCCATTTTGCAGTCCAGACCACAGCCGACGGCGCGGTCGAGGCACATCACTGAGGACGAGCAGCACGGCCCTCAGCAGCGAACCTTCTCCATCGCGTCCGCTTGCCGCGCAAACGATTCGGGCGCCTTGCGGCGCCCGAAAAGTCACGACGGCGGTTTCTGATACTGCGTCAGGCCGACGGTGCCTCGACGGTCGACGCCGGACGATCCACCAGTTCGACGTACGCCATCGGCGCGTTGTCGCCAGGGCGGAAACCGCAACGCAGGATGCGCGTATAGCCTCCGGGGCGCTTCGCGTATCGCGGACCCAGGTCGGTGAACAGCTTCTGCACGATCTCGCGATCACGCAGACGCGAGAACGCGATACGGCGGTTGTGCACGCTGTCTTCCTTGGCACGCGTGATCAGCGGCTCGGCCAGGCGACGCAGCTCCTTGGCCTTGGGAACCGTGGTGCGGATCAACTCGTGCTTGAACAGGGCAACCGCGACCGCCTGCATGGTGGCTTTGCGATGGCTGCTGGTGCGGCCAAAGGTGCGGCCTGCATTTCCGTGACGCATGGTGTTCTCTCTTTAGCTCGATCAGTTGGTCGCGGACTTCGGTGCCGACCAGTTGTCCAGACGCATACCGAGTTCGAGGTCGTGCGCCTTGAGCGCTTCCTTGATCTCGTTGAGCGACTTCTTGCCCAGGTTCGGTGTCTTCATCAGCTCGTTCTCGGTGCGCTGCACCAGCTCGCCGATGTAGTACACGCTTTCCGCCTTCAGGCAGTTGGCCGAACGAACCGTCAGTTCCAGCTCGTCGATCGGGCGGAACAGGATCGGGTCGAGCGATCCGCTCGCGCCCTTGACGCCCACCGGGGCGACCGCGCTGGCCTCGGCTTCCAGGTCGACGAACACGGTGAGCTGGTCACGCAGGATGCGGGCCGCCTGGCGAACGGCTTCCGCCGCATCGACGCCGCCGTTGGTGTCCACGTCGAGGATCAGACGATCCAGGTCGGTGCGCTGCTCGACGCGCGCACGCTCGACGGCATAGCTGACGCGGCGAACCGGGCTATAGGACGCTTCCAGCTTCAGCAGGCCGACCGTGCTGGTCTCCGCTTCGCCGACCAGGGCCGCGACCGGCTGGTAGCCACGGCCGCGGGTGACCTTGAGGGTCGCCTTGATCTTGCCGCCGGTCAGGTGCGCAAGCACGAGTTCCGGGTTGACGATCTCGACGTCGTGATCCAGCTGGATATCGGCGGCGGTGACGGGGCCGGTGCCGGACTTCTCGAGACGCAGCGTGGCTTCCTCGCGCGCGTTGAGACGGATTGCGATGTTCTTGATGTTCAGCAGGATGTCGATGACGTCTTCCTGGACGCCTTCGATCGCGCTGTACTCATGCACGACGCCTTCGATCTGAACCTCGGTGACGGCGGCGCCGGGAATCGACGACAGCAGGATGCGGCGCAGCGCATTGCCGAGCGTGTGCCCGAAACCGCGCTCGAGCGGCTCCATGGCAACGCGAGCACGGTTGGGCGAAACAGCCTCGACCTTGATCTCGCGCGGCTTGAGCAGTTCGGAAACGAAACCTTGCATGAATGACCTCTGGTTGTTGCGAGTAACCGTCTTTCAGAACAGCAAATCGTCTGACCTTCCGGATACCGCGAAAGAAACAGGTGTGTCGTCTTACTTCGAGTACAACTCGACGACGAGGTTCTCGTTGATGTCGGGGAGGATCTGGTCGCGGCTCGGCTGCGAACGGAACTTGCCCTTGAGGCCCTTCTCGTCCACTTCCAGCCAATCCGGGAAGCCGATCTGCGCAGCGATCGAAAGCGATTCAGCGATGCGACCCTGTCCGCGAGACTTCTCGCGCACTTCCAGGCTGTCGCCCACCTGCACCTGGTACGAGGGGATGTTCACGGACTTGCCGTTGACCAGGATCGCCTTGTGGCCGACCAGCTGGCGGGCCTCGGCGCGCGTGCGGCCGAAGCCCATGCGATAGATCACGTTGTCGAGGCGGCCTTCCAGCATCAGCAGCAGGTTCAGGCCGGTAGCGCCCTTCTGGCCGGAAGCCTTCAGGTAGTAATTGCGGAACTGGCGCTCGAGGATGCCGTACATCTGCTTGAGCTTCTGCTTCTCACGCAACTGCGTGCCGTATTCAGTCGGGCGCGCCTTGCGCGCACCGTGCTGGCCGGGGGGCGTATCCAGCTTGCACTTGGTTTCCAGCGAACGACCGCGCGACTTCAGCAGCAGGTCGGTGCCGGCACGGCGGGACAGCTTGCACTTGGGACCGATGTAACGAGCCATGATCTATTCCGTACTTAGACGCGACGACGCTTCGGCGGACGGCATCCGTTGTGCGGAATCGGCGTCACGTCGGTGATGTTCGAAATCTTGAAGCCAGCGGCATTGAGGGCGCGCACTGCGGATTCGCGGCCGGGGCCGGGGCCCTTGATGCGCACTTCCACGTTCTTCACACCGTGCTCGGCAGCGGCCTGGGCAGCCTTGTCGGCGGCAACCTGGGCAGCGAACGGGGTCGACTTGCGCGAACCCTTGAAACCTGCGGCGCCAGCCGTCGACCAGGAAATGGCGTTGCCCTGGCGATCGGTGATCAGCACGATCGTGTTGTTGAACGAAGCGTGTACGTGCACGACGGCATCGGTCACGTTCTTCTTGACGCGCTTGGCGCGCGGTTTGGCAGCAGCGGAATTCGGAGCGGTAGCCATCGGTTACTCGATTAGTTCTTCTTGATCGCGCGACGCGGGCCCTTGCGGGTGCGGGCGTTGGTACGCGTACGCTGACCGCGGACCGGCAGACCGCGACGGTGACGTGTTCCGCGGTAGCAGCCCAGATCCATCAGGCGCTTGATGCTCATGGAAACTTCGCGACGAAGGTCGCCTTCCACGGTGATCTTGCCGATCTCGGCGCGCAGGGCGTCGAGCTGGCCTTCCGTCAGGTTACGCACCTGAGCCGTCGGATCGATCTTGGCGCCGGCGCAGATCGCCTTGGCGCGAGTCGGTCCGATGCCATAGATCGCCTGCAGGGCAATCACGGTGTGCTTCTTGTCGGGGATATTGACGCCGGCGATACGTGCCATGACGCGGGAACTCCAGAATCTAGGGCGCGCGAAAAAGGGCGCGAATTGTACGGATTAGGCGAGAACCGGGCAACCGGCCCTTAGCCCTGCCGCTGCTTGTGACGCAGATCAGAGCAGATCACGCGGACGACGCCCTGACGGCGAACGACCTTGCAGTTGCGGCAGATCTTCTTGACGGAAGTACGGACTTTCATGAGAAACCTCGAACGACAGACTGTGGACCAGGCCCCTTAGCGGGACGTGGCCTTGTTGGAACCCAGCGCCTTCAGACCCGAGCCGCCCGGCTTGCCACCGCCGTCGCCAGGACCGCCCAGACCCTTCAGATTGGCCTTCTTCAGCAGGCCATCGTATTGGTGCGACATCAGATGCGCCTGCAGCTGCGCCATGAAGTCCATGATCACGACCACGGTGATCAGCAGCGAGGTGCCGCCGAACGCGAAGGGCACGGCCGCGTACGCGATCATGAACTCCGGCATCAGGCAGATGATGGTGATGTAGGCCGCGCCGGCCACGGTCAGGCGGGTCAGCACCTGATCGATGTACTTGGCCGTCATCGCACCCGGGCGAACACCCGGAATGAATGCACCCGACTTCTTCAGGTTCTCGGCCGTCTCGCGGGAGTCGAACACCAGTGCGGTGTAGAAGAAGCAGAAGAAGATGATCATGCCGGCGTACAGGAAGCCGTGCAGGGCTTGGCCGGGCGACAGCGCATTGGACAACTGCGCCATGAAACCCCCGCCCTGATCGCCGCCGAACAGCTGCGCCAGCGTGGCCGGGAACAGGATGATCGACGAGGCGAAGATCGGCGGGATCACGCCTGACATGTTCAGCTTCAGCGGCAGATGCTGCGTCTGCGCGGCGAACAGCTTACGCCCCTGCTGCCGTCTTGCATGGTGGACCGGGATACGGCGCTGCGCGCGTTCGACGAACACCACCGCATAGGTGACGCCCACGGTCAGCAGGGCGAGCACCACCACCAGCGCCGGGTTGAGCGAGCCTTCGCTGACCAACTGCGCCGTCGAGCCGATGGCCGAAGGCAGACCCGCGACGATACCCGCGAAGATGATCATCGACATGCCGTTGCCGATGCCGCGCTCGGTGATCTGCTCGCCGAGCCACATCAGGAACATCGTGCCGGTGACCAGAGACACAGTGGCGGTGAAGACGAATCCCATACCCGGCGCGATCGCCACGCCACTCTTCTGCAGAGCGGTGGCGGCGCCGATGGCCTGAAAGATCGCGAGGCCCAGTGTGCCGTAACGCGTGTACTTGGTGATCGTGCGGCGACCGGACTCGCCTTCCTTCTTCAGCTCCTTGAGCTGCGGAATGACCGCAGCCATGAGCTGAACGATGATCGAGGCCGAGATGTAGGGCATGACGCCCAGGGCCATGATCGACAAACGCGACAAAGCGCCGCCCGAGAACATGTTGAACATGTCCAGAATCGATCCGCGCGTCTGGTCGAACAGCGCCGCGAGCTGAACCGGATCGATACCCGGCACCGGGATGTAGCTGCCGATGCGGAAAACGACGATGGCGCCGAGCAGGAAGAACAGACGGCCGCGGACCTCTCCGATCTTGGAGAGGTCCGGCACCATTCCGGTGTTGGGGGCCTTGGCCATCGGGATGCGGCTGATTACTCGGCGATCGAACCGCCGGCGGCGGTCACGGCTTCACGCGCGCCGGCCGTCAGTTTGAGACCCTTGAGGCTCAGCTTCTTGCTCAACTCGCCGGTCTTGATGACCTTGACGATGTCGGCACCTGCCGGCACGAAGCCTTCGGCCTTGAGCACCGCGATGTCGATCTCACCGGTGGCCTTGACCTTCTGGAGGTCCGACAGGCGCACCTGAGCGGTCAGGCCGAGCAGCGGCGAGTTGAAGCCGCGCTTCGGCAGGCGACGCTGGATCGGCATCTGGCCGCCTTCGAAGCCCTTCTTGCCACGTCCGCCCTTGCGAGCGCGCTGACCCTTGTGGCCGCGACCCGCGGTCTTGCCCATACCCGAACCGATGCCGCGACCGACGCGGACGCGGATCGTCTTGGCACCGGCAGCCGGCTTGATTTCGTTGAGTTTCATGCTCATGAGACTTCTTCCACTTTCAGCATGTAGCCGATCTTGTTCACCATGCCCATCACCTCCGGCGTGGCGACCAGCGTGGACGTCGAGCTGATCTTGCCCAGGCCCAGGCCGCGAACGGTGTCCTTGTGCTTCTGCAGCCGGCCGAAGGTGCTCTTCGTCAGCGTGACCTTGATTTTCTTCGTCGTCATGGCGGGTGCCTTAGGCGAGGATTTCTTCGAGCGTCTTGCCGCGCTTGGCAGCGATCTCGGAGGGCTGGTTCATCTTCTTCAGCGC
>CAZXXM010000237.1:0-5511 GCA_964644715.1 uncultured Salinisphaerales bacterium | reverse complement strand
CGCTACACGGCGCATCAGATCGCGGACCTGATCTTCGAAAAGCTGGTGGGCATTCCGGGCGTGTTCAATACCAAGATCGCCTACGTCGCATCGCAGGGATACGGGCTGGATCGCAAGTACGCGCTGATGATTTCGGACTGGGACGGCGAGAATCCGCGCACCGTGGCGACTTCGCGTGAACCGCTGATGTCGCCCCAGTGGGCACCCGATCGCAAGCGGCTCGCCTATGTCGGCTACGAACGCGGCCGCTCTTCGATCTACGTACACGACGTCGCGAGCGGCAAGGTCCGCAAGCTCGTTTCGGAAAAGGGTATCAACGGCTCGCCGGCGTGGTCGCCTGACGGTACGAAGCTCGCGGTCACGCTTTCCTACGAAGCGAATCCGGACATCTATGTCGTCGATGTCGCCACCGGTGCGAAGCGCCGTCTGACCCAGACCGAAGGTATCGATACCGAGGCTGCCTGGTCTCCGGATGGCCAGTCCATCATCTTTACGTCGGAGCGTGGCGGAGCCCCCCAGATCTACCGCATGACGGCCGACGGAGCGAACCCGACCCGCATTTCGTTCCAGGGGAGACAGAATCTCCGGGCTAGTTATTCGCCTGACGGCAAGAACATAGCGCTGGTCAACCTCGACGATAATCGCTATCGTATTGCGCTACTCGATGTGGCGTCGGGCTCAATGCGGCTGCTCAGTGATGGGCGGTTCGACGAGGGCCCTAGCTTCGCGCCCAACGGTGCGACGGTGATCTACGCCACGCAGGGATCCAAAGGTGCGGAGCTCGCAACGGTCAGCACCGACGGACGTGTACGTCAACGGCTGCGACAGACGGGAGATGTCCGTGAGCCGGCGTGGTCGCCACTGCAGCGATAAGTCCAAACAATAGCCGTAATTTCTTACAAATCAAGGAGTTTTCGATGTTTAAGCAGGTTCTTATCAGCGCAGTTGTGGCGTTTGGTCTTATCGGAGCCGGTTGCGCCAGCAAGTCCAACAAGAACGCGAGCACCGGCAGCACTGCCTCGACGGGCAGCAGCCTGGGCACCGGTGGTGCAAGCGACCTGTCGGGCAGCGGCTCCGCCGTCGGCACCGACGACACCTCGGGCCTCTCGCTGGCCGACCGCACGGTCTATTTCGCTTTCGACAGCAGCGACATCGACGGCGCCGGTCAGGCGATCGTCGCTCGCTTCGCCAAGTACCTCGCGAGCCACCCGACCGCCAAGCTGCGCCTGGAAGGTCACGCTGATGAGCGCGGCACGCGCGAGTACAACGTGGGTCTGGGCGAGCGTCGTGCCAACGCTGTCTCGGCTGCCCTGATCAGCGGCGGCGCCTCCGCTGCCCAGATCAACATCGTGAGCTACGGCGAAGAGCGCGCTGCGGACCCTGGCCACGACGAGTCTGCCTGGGCCAAGAACCGTCGCGTCGAGATCGTTCAGCTCTGATCGATCGGCTCTTCAGGAGACTCCCATGACGGTTCGTCGAATTTCCGAATTCACCCTTGCTGTCGGCCTGGCCATCACGGCGAGCGGATGTGCCTCGGACTTCGGCGGACCGATCAGCAGCTCCAACAACACCGTCCTGTCGCCGGCGGAACGCCGGTTGCAGGAAGTGGAAACCAAGACGGCGCAGCTCGTGCGCCGTATGGATTCGATGAATCAATCGCAGACGGACCAGGATCTCACCCGCATCCGGGATGAAGTCAGGTTCCTGCGTGGGGACATCGAGAAGATCCGCTTCGACCTGGACAACCGGGATCGCAGCACCAAGGAATTGTTCGCGAACCTCGATCGCCGTCTAGGTCAGATCGAGGCCGGCGGTGGTGCCGCTTCGGCGGCCCCCGCAGGTGCGACGGGGACCATGGCGACGAACTCGCCAGGTACGCTGGCTCCGGCTTCGACGCCGAAGGCCACCGTAGCATCGCCCGAGGAAGAGCGCGCCTACCTCGGCACGTTCGACCAGCTGAAGAACGGCAAGTACGACGAAGCCATCCGAGGCTTCCGCGGAATGCTCGACCAGTGGCCGCAGGGCCGGTATGCCGACAATGGCTGGTACTGGATGGGCGAAGCGCAGATGGTGAAGAAGGATTTCGCCGGAGCAGCCAACAGCTTCCAATCGCTCGTCTCGGGTTTCCCGTCGAGCCCCAAGGTCGCGGACGGTCTCTACAAGCTGGGCCTGGCGCAGGTCGAGCTCAAGCGACCGGTCGAAGCGAAGGCAGCGCTGCAGCGTGTGATTCGCGAATATCCGAGCGCCAACGCGGCGAACCTGGCCAAGCAGAAGCTCGACCAGCTGGGCGGCTAAAACCGGTATGGACGACGCGGCCCCTGCGCCTGCGGCGACGGGCCGCGAGGCGGTCGGACAGTCGATCCGGCTGCGTATCACCGAAATCTTCCTCTCTCTTCAGGGCGAATCGACGCGGGTCGGTTTGCCCTCCGTATTCGTGCGTCTCACCGGCTGCCCCTTGCGCTGCAGCTATTGCGATACCGCTTACGCCTTTCACGGTGGGCAGTCGCGCGGACTCGACGAAATCCTGGCGGAGGTCGAGAGTCACGGCGTACGGCACGTCTGCGTCACCGGTGGCGAGCCGCTCGTCCAGCGCTCCTGCATCGACCTGCTTCGCGCGCTCTGCGACAAGGGGTTTTCCGTTTCGCTCGAAACCAGTGGGGCGCTGGATATCTCGCGAGTCGATCCACGCGTGTCGCGCATCGTCGACATCAAGACGCCCGGCTCCGGCGAGGAGGCGCGCAATCTGTTCGGCAATCTCGATCTGCTGACGCAAGCCGACGAGATCAAGTTCGTGGTCTGCGGGCGGGCCGACTACGAGTGGGCGCGCGACCTGATTGCCGCTCGCGCTCTGGCGCAGCGATGCACGGTGCTGCTGTCGCCGAGTCATGGGCAGGTCGAGCCGTCCGAGCTCGCCCAGTGGATCATCGAGGATCGTCTGCCGGTCCGCTTTCAGATGCAGCTCCACAAGGTGCTGTGGGGCAACGTCGCGGGACGATGAGGAAAGCCATGCCGGATGCCAAACCGAAAGCGGTCGTGTTGTTGTCGGGGGGCCTCGACTCGGCGACCGTGCTGGCGATCGCGCGAACGCAGGGCTTCGAAGCCTATGCGCTGTCGGTGGCGTACGGTCAGCGCCACCTCGTCGAGCTCGACGCGGCCGCGCGGGTCGCCTCGCAGCTCGGGGCCTCGGCGCATCAGGTCATGCACGTCGATCTGGATACCGTCGGCGGTTCGGCGCTGACCGATCGAAGCATCGCGATTCCGCAGGCGCCTTCGACCGGGATTCCGGTGACCTACGTACCGGCGCGCAACACGCTGTTCCTGTCGCTCGCACTGGGCTGGGCCGAGGTACTCGGGGCGTCCGATCTGTTCATCGGCGTCAACGCCGTCGATTACTCCGGCTACCCGGATTGCCGGCCCGAATTCATCGAGGCTTTCGAACGGCTCGCCAACCTGGCGACGCGAGCGGGCGTGGAGGGCGCGGGGTTTCGAATCCATGCTCCACTGCAGCATTGGAGCAAGAAGCAGATCGTGGAGAAAGGCACGGAACTGGGCGTCGATTTCGCGCAGACGGTTTCGTGTTACAGCGCGGATGATCGTGGGCGTGCCTGCGGCCGCTGCGATTCCTGCCGTTTGCGTGCCGAAGGATTCGTTGCCGCCGGGCTCGCCGATCCGACCCGATACGCCTGAACCTCGCAGGTCCGAAGGCGCTTCGCACGGCCGGATTCGCCGTGGAAATGGTGGGTCGTGATGGATTCGAACCATCGACCAATTGGTTAAAAGCCAACTGCTCTACCGACTGAGCTAACGACCCCCGGAGGGTCCGCCACCTGCGACAGGCGCCGGGCGGACGCGAATGATACCGGAAGGTTTCCGCGTTTTTTCGGCGCCGTGGCGTCCGCTGCAAGACTGGCCCGTCGAAAGTCGGGTTGCCCGGGCAGGTCCGATCGTTACGGTACGCGGACCTCCATCGACCACTCCGTCATGAACTCCATCCCGCGCCGTGCCGACTCGCTGTACAGCGACTTCTTCGTTCCTGAAGAGACGCGCCGCATCCGCAAGGAGGTGCGCCAGTTCTGCGACGACGTCGTGCGCCCGGTGGCGCATCGACTGAACACCACGCCGGAATCCAGAGAGAGCTTTCCTCGCGCCGAGTTCGACGCGATGGCACGCGCTGGCCTCTACAAGATTCCCTATCCGGCGGACGTCGGCGGACTGGGCCTGGAGTTTCCGACCTTGGCGACCGCCACCGTGCTCGAGGAACTCGGGTACTACTCGCCGAGCTTGGCGTCAGCGCTGTACGACGGGCAGGCGATCCTCGTCGGCAAGACGCTCGAACGCGCGCCTGAAGTGCTGCGTTCTCGCTACCTGCCGCGGCTGATCCGCGGAGAGTTCGTCGGGTGCTTCGCCACCAGCGAGCCGGAAGCGAGCACGGACCTGTCGGTGAACTCGGTGCAGACGCTCGCGACCAAGGTCGACGGCGGATACTGCATCAACGGGAAGAAGCGCTGGATCACCAACTCGCCCGTCGGCGACCTGATCGTCGTGCTGTGCCGCACCGGAGAGACGCTGACGATGCTGCTGGCGGACATGCACGCCCCCGGCGTCAGCGTGTCGGCTCCCGACCTGAAGATGGGCAACCACGTACAGCTCACCGCCGACATCGATTTCAGGGACGTCTTCGTCGCCGACGATCACGTCGTCGGCAAGGAAGGCGGCGGACTGCGTACCGCAATCGGCGCGCTCGTGCTCGGCCGCATGGGCATCGGCGCGATCGGGGTTGCGATGGCGCAGGCTGCTTTCGATTTCTCCACGCACTACATGACGCAGCGCAAGGTCTTCGGCCGCGAACTCGCACGCTTCCAGCATTGGCAGTTCCGCTTCGCCGAGCATGCGTTGCAGATCGAACTGGCGCGCGGGCTCTACCAGAAGGCCGCGATGCGCTACGACAAGGAAGGAGCGGCGGACATCGAGGCCGCGATGGCCAAGATCGCTGGCTCGCGGCTGGCCTGCGACGTCGCACGCGATGCGATCCAGGTCTGCGGCGCCTATGGTTTCGTGAAGACGCTGTCCGGCCCCGGCCAGAACTTCCCGCTCGAATCGATCTACCGCGACGCGAAGATCGGCGAGATCTACGAAGGCGCCAACGAGATCCAGAACTGGGTCATCGCCAGACACATCTTCGGCCGCGAGATGACTGGCTAGCGGCCCGCGGTACAGCCTGCGCCCGAGACTGCCGGCGACGCCCGCAGCCGGCGGATCGTAAAAATCCGGGCACCTTTCGAGTCGCGACGTTCCCCCGGTCGAGGCCCCCCGATAGGGGCCCATCCGCATACCTCCGGCACAGCCGGGGCCAACATACTCGACTGCGAGCGATGGGCCGCGGCCCGCGCCGAACCGGGTCACGACGGTCATCCGACCCGGCCACGAATCTCGCGATCGCGGGCATGGAGGATGAGACATGGCGGATTCCCAGAAGGCTGCGTCGGGCGCGCTCGATGTGGTGATCGTCGG
>CAZXXM010000236.1:0-5526 GCA_964644715.1 uncultured Salinisphaerales bacterium | reverse complement strand
CGGTCCGGATGGCCGTGCCCTTGTTTTCTGGGGTCTCGCAAAGCTGCCGATGCAGGCTCGCACAGTCAATCGGTAACGTCCCCACTCTTGCGTGGTGGATCGGGTCGAAACCCCGGATGCGAGCGATCTCGGGAAAAAATCGGGTCGATGCCCGCCGTGCGAGCGGCGAGCAAGGCCGGCCCGGACCTTTTCCGGCCGAGGAGCCATGGCTCGTCACCGGCGCTTCGACGGCCTTCGCGCCAATGCCCGACCCCGGCGGCGAAGAACAGACTCGTCCCGCACTGCAGCAATTGCACGATAATGACGCATCGAACGCACACGACCCGTGCATCGCTGGACGACACTGCCCGCATGACCGAAATCCCTGGGTATTCCATCCTCGGCCGCATTCAGCAGCCAGGAGACCTTCGCCGTCTTCCAGCCGAAGAGTTGCCGCACCTGGCCGTGGAAATGCGCCGATTCCTGATCGAAACCCTGGGCCGGGTCGGCGGGCACTTCGCGGCTAACCTGGGCACCGTGGAACTGAGCCTGGCCCTGCACCGCTGCTTCGACACGCCGCACGACCGCCTGGTGTGGGACGTCGGGCACCAGGCCTACCCGCACAAGATGCTGACCGGCCGCCGCGCGCAGCTCGAGACGATCCGCAAGTTCGGGGGCCTGCACCCGTTCTGCTGGCGCGACGAGAGCGAATACGACGCCTTCGGCGTCGGCCACTCGAGCACCTCGATCTCCGCCGCCGCCGGCATGGCCGCCGGCGTGCGCATCAAGAAGGAAAAGCGCCGCGTCGTCGCCGTGATCGGCGATGGCGGCATGACCGCCGGCATGGCCTACGAGGCCTTGAACCACGCCGGCCACCAGAAACTCGACATGCTGGTGGTCTACAACGACAACGACATGTCGATCAGCGAGAACGTCGGCGCGCTGCGCGATCGCACCGCGCGGCTCGCGCAGCGACTCGGCCTGGTGGCGCCGCACCTGACGCGCCTGCCGCAGGACGACGAACCCAACGAGGCGCATCTCGACGATCCCGCCTCCTTGTTCCGTACGCTCGGCTTCGGCTACCACGGCCCGGTCGACGGGCACGACCTCGACGCGCTGACGCTGGCGATGGAAATGCTGCGGGATCTTCCGGGTCCGCATCTGCTGCACGTCCTGACGGTCAAGGGCAAGGGCTTCGAACCCGCCGAGAGCGACCCGATCAAGTACCACGGGGTCACGCAGTTCGATCCGGTAACGGGCCAGTTTCCCCAGACCAAGCCGGGCGGACGTCCGAGCTACACGCAGATCTTCGGCGACTGGCTGTGCGAGACCGCGGCCAAGGATCCGCGCGTGGTCGGCATCACGCCGGCGATGCGCGAGGGTTCGGGCCTGGTCGAATTCGCCAAGCGCTTCCCCGACCGCTATCACGACGTCGGCATCGCCGAGCAGCACGCGGTGACGCTCAGCGCAGGCCTGGCCTGCGAAGGCCTGCGCCCGGTCTGCGCGATCTACTCCACGTTCCTGCAACGCGCCTACGACCAGCTGATCCACGACGTGGCGCTGCAGAACCTGCCGGTCTTGTTCGCGCTGGATCGTGGCGGCCTGGTCGGCGCCGACGGCGCCACGCACCACGGGGCGTTCGATCTGTCCTATCTGCGCTGCGTGCCGAACATGGTCGTCATGGCGCCGAGCGACGAGAACGAATGCCGCCGCATGCTCGCCACCGGCTTGTCGATCAACCAGCCGTCGGCGGTGCGCTACCCGCGCGGTACCGGCAACGGCACGGCGCTGGAGGCAGATCCCAAGCCCTTGGCGATCGGCAAGGGCCGCATCGTTCGCGAGGCGCACGGTCGCCGGCGCCCGCGCGTGGCCTTCCTGGCTTTCGGCAGCATGGTGCAGACCGCGCTGGAAGCGGCCGAGATCCTCGACGCGGTCGTCGCCGACATGCGCTTCGTCAAGCCGCTCGACCACGAGCTGATCCTGGAACTGGCGAACGAGAACGACCTCATCGTCACCCTGGAGGACAACGCGAAGTCCGGCGGCGCCGGCAGCGGCGTCAACGAGGTGCTCGTCGCCCAGCACCACACGGTGCCGGCGCTGAATCTCGGCCTGCCCGACCACTTCGTCGAGCACGGCTCGCGCGAGGAACTGCTCGCGCAGATCGGTCTCGACACGGCCGGCGTCCTGCGCAACGTCCAGAAGCGCCTGCGCGCTCGCGATCTCGACGAGCGCATCGCGCGCCACGGCTGAGACGGCGTCGCGCAGCCCGGACGTTGAATTTCGCGAAGCGAAAGAGCCGGGGTGTTTCTCGCAAATCGAGGTGAACCCCGGCTCTTTCGCTTCGCGAAATTCAACGTCCGGGCTACTCGGGACTAAACGCCGAAGTTGATCTTCGCTTCGAGATTGGTCCGCGAATCGGCGTTGTGCAGCGCTTCTTCGAGATCGATGATCCCGCGCTTGTAGAGGTTGTACAGCGCCTGGTCGAAGGTCTGCATGCCGCGATCCGACGACGATTCCATCGTTCCCTTGATCTCGTCGATGCGCTCGGAAAGGATCAGCTCCTGGATGTAGGGCGTATTGAGCATCACCTCCACCGCGGCGCAGCGGCGCCCGTCCTTCCGGCGCACGAGACGCTGGCTGACGATGGCACGCAAGGTCAGCGACAGATCCATGTACAGCTGCTGGCGCCCATCCGCCGAGTACAGGTTGATGACGCGCTGCAGCGCCTGGTAGGCGTTGTTTGCGTGCAAGGTGGTCAGTCCCAGGTGCCCCGTGTTGGCGAGCTGGATGCAGGCATCCATCGTCTCGCGCCGGCGTACCTCGCCGATCAGGATGACGTCCGGCGCCTCGCGCAGCGACGAGATCAGCGCGCGATCGTAACTTTCGGTGTCCTGCCCCACCTCGCGCTGATTGACGATGGAGCGACGGTTCGGGTGGACGTACTCGATCGGGTCCTCGATGGTGAGGATGTGGCCCGAGGAATTTTCGTTGCGGTGATTGATCATCGCCGCCAGCGACGTGCTCTTGCCGCTGCCGGTGGCGCCGACGACCAGGATCAGGCCGCGCTTCTGCATGACCAGGTCCTTGAGGATCTCGGGCACGCCCAGCGAATCGAGCGTGGGCACGTCCGATTTCACGTAACGCATCACCATCGCCAGCTGGCCGCGCTGCGTGAAGACGTTGACGCGGAACCGGCCGAGCCCCCCGGCCTGCGAAGCCAGGTCGATCTCGTTCTTCTTCGCGAGATATTCCTGCTGCTCGGGCGTCAGGATCGAGTACGCCAGTTCCTTGATGAACTCGCTGGTCATCAGCGTCTTGCCGATCGCCAGCATCTCGCCCTCGATGCGCAGCATCGCCGGCGCATTCGACGTGAAGTAGATGTCGGAAGCGTTCTTCTCGACGCAGAGCTTGAGGTACGGAAGGATCTTGAGCATCGCGAGCTTTCCCTGGTGCAGCGGCCGCGATGCGGCGACGGCGTTCTGTCTGGATCTTGGTTCCGAAGCAAAGACCGGTCGGAGAGAAGATGCTCGCTCCGGCCAGGATGGCAACCGTCGGCTACCGGCGGAGCATCTGGCCGCCGTCTTCCTCGCTCTGCAGCGTCATCTTCTTCACGACTTCATCCTCGAGCAGGTTCTGCGAGGCACGCTTGGATTCGAGCTTGATGCGCAGGCGGACCTCGTTCTGCGAGTCGGCGTTGCGGATCGCTTCCTCGTAGCTGATGACCCGGTGCTCGAACATGTCGAACAGGAACTGATCGAACGTGATCATGCCCTGCTCGTTGGAGCGGCCCATGACGTCCTTCAGCTCGGCCACCTCGCCCTTGAAGATCATGTCGGTGACCAGCGGCGTGTTGAGCAGGATTTCCATCGCCGCCGCTCGGCCGCCGGTCTCTCGGCGGACCAGGCGCTGCGAGATGATGGCGCGCAGGTTCAGGCCGAGATCCATCAGCAGCTGTTCACGCTTTTCTTCCGGGAAGAAGTTGATGATGCGATCGAGCGCGGAGTTCGCGCTGTTGGCGTGCAGCGTGGTCAGCACCAGGTGGCCGGTTTCGGCGAAATGCACCGCGTATTCCATCGTCTCGCGCGTACGCACCTCGCCGATCTGGATGACGTCCGGCGCCTGGCGCAGCGTGTTCTTCAGCGCGTTGTCCCAGCTGTGCGTATCGATGCCGATCTCGCGCTGCGTGACCATGCAGCCGCCGTGCGCATGCACGTATTCGATCGGATCCTCAATCGTGATGATGTGACCCTTCGAGTTGGCGTTGCGGTAGCCGAGCATCGCTGCCAGCGACGTCGACTTACCCGAACCCGTGGCTCCGACCATGATGACCAGGCCCCGCTTGGCCATCGCGATGTTCTTGAGCTGCTCGGGCAGGCCGAGCTGCTCGAACGTCGGGATGGTCGTCGTGATGACGCGCATCACGGCGCCGACGCTGCCCTGCTGCACGAAGGCCGAGACACGGAAGCGTCCGATGCCCGGCGGGCTGATCGCGAACTGGCACTCGTTGGTCGCTTCGAATTCCTTGATCTGCCGGTCCGCCATCAGGCTGCGCACGATCAGCGCGGCATTCTCCGAGGACACCGGCTTGTCCATCACCGGGGTGACCTGTCCGTCGACCTTGATCGCCGGCGGAAAGCCCGCCGTGATGAACAGGTCCGAGCCGTTCTTGGCCTTGAGCAGGGTCAGCAGCTGCTGGACGAGTCGAATGGCCTGATCGCGCTCCATGGCCGCAGCTCCTAGAGTTCGAGGGCCTTGTTGGCCTTGCGCCGCGCGTCGTTCGGATCCACCAGACCTTTCTTGACGAGGTCTTTCAGGCACTGCTCGAGTGTCTGCATGCCTTCCTTCTGGCCGGTCTGGATCGACGAGTACATCTGCGCCACCTTGTTCTCGCGGATCAGGTTACGGATGGCCGGCGTGCCGATCATGATCTCGTGCGCGGCCACGCGACCGCCGCCCCTCTTCTTGAGCAAGGTCTGCGAGATCACCGCGCGAAGACCTTCCGACAGCATCGCGCGGATCATGTCCTTCTCGGCCGCCGGGAAGACGTCGACGACGCGGTCGATGGTCTTGGCCGCCGAACTGGTGTGCAGCGTAGCCAGCACGAGGTGACCGGTTTCCGCGGCGGTCAACGCCAGGCGGATGGTTTCGAGGTCGCGCATTTCGCCGACCAGGATGGTATCGGGGTCTTCGCGCAGCGCCGAGCGAAGCGCCTCGTTGAAACCCAGCGTGTCGCGGTGCACTTCACGCTGGTTGATCATGCAGCGCTTGGACTGGTGCACGAATTCGATCGGGTCTTCGATGGTCAGGATGTGACCATGCTCCGATTCGTTCTTGTGGTTGACCATCGCCGCGAGCGTGGTCGACTTGCCCGAACCGGTGGGGCCGGTGACCAGCACCAGCCCACGCGGAAGATCGGCCAGTTCCTTGAAGATTGGCGGACAGTTCAGGTCTTCCAGCGAAACGATCTTGGTCGGAATGGTGCGGAACACGGCGCCCGAACCGCGCGCCTGCGTGAAGGCGTTGACACGGAAACGCGCGAGGCCCGGG
>CAZXXM010000235.1:3829-5553 GCA_964644715.1 uncultured Salinisphaerales bacterium | reverse complement strand
GGCAGAAAGCTCGCGACGTTGAAGCTGACCAATGAGGGCGGCCGGCCGTCCGAGAAGATCAGCTCGGTCAGCGAACCGTTGTAGACCGCGTGCATCAGCGAACCTATCGCAGCGTCCTCGAGGCCCAGCACCTCGGCCATCACCGCTGCGATCACGCCGCCCGACGTCACCGCGAGCACCGACTGGCCCGGCGCCGTCGAGGCGGTAGCCGCCGCCAGCCATCCGCTGACCGTTTCGCGGAAAACGCGCACCGACGGCACCCCCTCGATGACCACCTTCGACTCGGCCCAGGCGGTGATCTCTTGCGCGTAGTAGCGCGCCGCGTCCTTGCCGCCGATCGCGCCCGCCCCGCGCAGCTTCACACCGCGCCGCGCCTGCGCCGACGCCAGTATCTGCTGGCCCTCGGCGAATTCGTTGAGCGCGTCCTCGGCATCGACCTGCCAGTCATGCCCGATCGGCTCGAGTGCGTAGCGCGCGGTCAGGCGGTGGCGGTCGCGCGGACCGATCCAGATTCGGTCGAAACGACGCCCGCGTTCGGCGAAATGGGCGCCCGCGATCTGGGCCTGCTCGCGGCCGCGATCCGACAGCGCGTCGTAGCGATCCGCGCCGAAGGAGGCCTGGCCATGACGCAGGAGAGTCAGTGTGCTCATAGCGGAAAGTCGGGATCGGATCGAGGCGGGCAGGACGGCGGACACGGCGCGCCCTTTCGGAACACCGGCGCGCGGGTTAGGTTTCGGCTCCGATTTTCGCCGCCTTCGTCCGCTAGATGCGACCGCCCCGCTCTCCGCTTCATCAGATCCTGCTGACCCTTCTGCTCTGCTTGCCGGCCGTGGCGAGCGCGCAGACCCCGGACAAAGGAGAACTGCTGCCCTTCGGTTCGGAGGCGCCGGAGATCGCCGGCCTGATTCTCAACGGCGCGCCGGGCACGAAGCTGTCGCAGTTTCGCGGCAAGGTCGTGGCCGTGGATTTCTGGGCGACGTGGTGCACGCCCTGCCTGCTGTCGATCCCGGAACTCGACCGCGTCCGCAACGAGTTGAGGGAGGAAGGCTACGGCGACCGCTTCGAGATCGTCAGCGTGAACGTCGATGACGACATTCCCAAGGCACGCAAATTCCTGGAACAGCACCCGGTGGGCTACCCGGTGATCGGCGACCCGATCGGCATCGCGATGAAGCGCTTCGGCCCGTGGAAGCTGCCCGCCACGTTCCTGCTGACGCCGGAGGGCAAGGTCCACATGATCTGGCTCGGCTACGCCGACTACTTCCCGCGCGACATCAAGAAGCTGACGTTGGAACTGCTGACCCAGACCGCGCCGGCCGCCCCATAAGACGACGCCTCGATCGAACGCCCGGCAGCACCTACCAGCGCAGCAGCGCCGAACCCCAGGTCATCCCGCCGCCGACCGCCTCGAGCATCACCAGATGCCCGGGCTGGATGCGGCCGTCGCGAACCGCGAGGTCCAGCGCCAGCGGCACGGAGGCCGCGGACGTGTTGCCCTGGTGCTCCAGGGTCGTGACGACGCGCTCCGGCGGCATGCCCAGCTTCTGCGCGGTGGCCAGGATGATCCGGATGTTCGCCTGGTGTGGAACCAGCCAGTCGATGTCACTGCCCTTGATGCTGTTGTGCTCGAGCGTCTCGCGGCACACCTGGTCGAGGGCGCGGACCGCGAAGCGGAACACCGCCTGCCCGTCCATCTGCACGAACGGATGCCCCTGCTGCTCGCC
>CAZXXM010000235.1:0-3729 GCA_964644715.1 uncultured Salinisphaerales bacterium | reverse complement strand
GCGAGGGCATAGACGAAGCCGGTGCAGACGGCCTGGACGTCGAACGCCGCGCCCTGCTTCACACCGAGCTTGCGCTGCAGGATGCAGGCGCTCGACGGAAAGACGATGTCCGGCGTCGTCGTGGCCACGACGATCAGGTCGATGTCGGCGGCGGTGACGCCGGCCATCTCCATGGCCTTCAGCGAAGCCTGCAGCGCGAGGTCCGAGGTCTGCTCGCCCGGCGCCGCGACACGGCGGCTGCGGATGCCAGTGCGCTGAAAGATCCACTCGTCCGACGTCTCGATGCGGCTCTCGAGGTCCTGATTGGTGACGACACGGGCCGGCAGGTAGCTGCCAACGCCAACGATGCGCGAATAACTCATGAGGTGCAGCCGTCCTGGCGTACCGGGTAGGGGGAGCAACGTACGGCCTATAGTGTCGGGCATCGGCCCGTTCGAGGACACACCCGGTGCGCGTACGAATGTCCTGCCTGTGCCTTTTCCTGCTCACGCTGGCATCCGCGCAGGCCGCGCCCCCGCTGCCGGAAGGGACGATCCAGCTCCTCGCCCGCGATCTGGCGTGGAAACGCGGGCCGGCGACGCTGCCGCCCGGCGTCGAAACCGTCGTGCTGGAGGGCGATCCACGGCAGGCCGGCTTGTTCACCTTGCGTCTGCGGGCGCCCGCCGGCACGCGGCTGGCGCCGCACACTCACCCGCAACCGGAACGGGTGACCGTGCTGGAGGGCGCCATCGGCGTGGGCTTCGGCCGCCAGTTCGACCCGGCTTCGCTGACGGTCTTCCGGACCGGCGACTACTACGTGAATCCACCGGGTGCGCCCCATTTCGTCGAGTTCACCGAGGACGCGGTGCTGCAGGTCACCGGGCACGGACCCTGGGGCCTGGATTTCCTGCCACCCTGACCGCGCGCCCTCTACGGAAGGCGGGGATTTTTGGCGTACTCTGGTCGCCCAGCCAACCGACCCACCCGCATCGAGCGATGGCCACCACTCCGCAAGGCACCAGCGCGTCGCAGTCCCCGTCCGTCTTCCTGGGGGGGCTGGCACGCCGACTGGTTGCGGACAGCCTGATCACCGAGGAGCAGGCCCGGGATCTGCAGGCCAAGGCCCTGCGCACCGGGGCCCCGCTGGTGACCGTGCTGGTCGAGGGCAAGAGCGTGCCGGCCGCGCGACTCGCCGATGCCGCCAGCCAGGAATTCGGCGTGCCGCTGATGGACCTCGCGGCGTTCACCATCGACAACGCGGTCGTCAACGAGATTGGCGAGAAACTGCTGCGCAAGTGCCACGCGCTGCCGCTGTTCAAGCGGGGCCGCAAGCTCTTCCTCGGCGTTTCCGACCCCACCAACCTGCAGGCGCTGGACGAGATCAAGTTCGCCACCGGCATGACCACCGAGGCGATCCTGGTCGAGGAGGACAAGCTCGCCAAGGCCATCGACGCGGCCGCATCGCAGATGGAGAGCAACGCGCTGAGCCTGGGCAGCGAGGAAGAGCTGGCCAATCTCGAGATCGTCGATACCGACGCCGAGGGCGGTGCGGACGTCACGAAGAACGATGCGGACGACGCGCCGATCGTGAAATTCGTGAACAAGCTGATGGTCGACGCGATCAACCAGGGCGCCTCGGACATCCACTTCGAGCCTTATGAAAAAGTCTTCCGCATCCGCTACCGCAAGGACGGCGAGCTGAAGATCGTCGCGAGTCCGCCGCAGCAGCTCGCGGTGCGCATCTCTGCCCGCGTGAAGGTCATGAGCCGCCTGGACCTGGCCGAGCGGCGGGTGCCGCAGGACGGTCGCATCAAGCTCCAGGTCTCGCGCAACAAGGCGATCGACTTTCGTGTCAGCACCTGCCCGACCCTGTGGGGCGAGAAGATCGTCTGCCGCATCCTCGACGCCTCGCAGGCGAAGATGGGCATCGACGCCCTCGGCTACGAGCCCGAGCAGAAAGCGGCCTATCTCAATGCGCTGGAAAAGCCGCAGGGCATGATCCTGGTGACCGGGCCCACCGGCTCGGGCAAGACCGTGTCGCTGTACACGGGGCTGAACATCCTCAACACCGAGGACGTCAACATCTCCACGGCGGAGGACCCGGCGGAAATCAACCTGCAGGGCATCAACCAGGTCAACGTGAATCCGCGCGTGGGCCTGACGTTCGCGGCGGCGCTCAAAGCCTTCCTGCGACAGGATCCGGACGTGATCATGGTCGGCGAAATCCGCGACCTGGAAACGGCCGAGATCGCAATCAAGGCCGCCCAGACGGGCCACCTCGTGCTGTCGACGCTGCACACCAACGATGCCCCGCAGACCATCGTGCGCTTGATGAACATGGGCGTGCCGGCCTACAACCTGGCCTCCACGCTGACCTTGATCATCGCGCAGCGCCTGGCGCGCCGGCTGTGCCCGATCTGCCGCAAGCCGACGGACATTCCGCGTCCGGAACTGATCAAGGAAGGCTTCAAGCCGGAAGAGATCGACGCTCCGGGATTCAAGCTCTTCAAGGCCGTCGGCTGCGATGCCTGCGATCGGGGCTACAAGGGCCGGACCGGCATCTACGAGGTCATGCCGTTCTCCGAAGCCATGGGACGGATCCTCATGGAAGGCGGCAGTGCGATGGAACTCGCCGACCAGGCCCGCAAGGAAGGCATCAACGATTTGCGAACCTCCGCCCTGATCAAGGTCAAGAACGGAACCATCGATCTGCTCGAAGCCAACCGTGTGACGATGGCTGATTGAGCTTCATCGCTGCTTGGTGTACATCAGGTGCAGGGGAATTCGGAAGTCCGCCGTCCAGGGGCTTCGTCCGGAAGTCAGGGAAACCGCGTATGGCGCAGGCAGCCGTAGTAGTCGTCAAGGAACACGAATTCCAGTGGGAAGGGACCGACCGCAAGGGCGCGCGCGTCAAGGGCGTGACCCAGGGTCCCAACGAGAACGCCGTCCGCATGCAGTTGCGCCGGCAGGGCGTGAATCCGATCCGGGTTCGCAAGAACATCGTCCTGTTCAAGACCAAGCGCAAGATCACCAGCGGCGACATCGCGATCTTCAGCCGCCAGCTCGCCACGATGATGGCGGCCGGCGTCCCGCTCGTTCAGTCGCTCGAGATCGTCGGGCGCGGCCACGAGAACCCGTCGATGAGCGAGCTCATCCTCGGCGTCAAGACCAATATCGAATCCGGCCGGAGTCTCGCCGAGTCGCTGGCCCAGTATCCGCTGCACTTCGACGATCTGTTCGTCCACCTGGTCGATGCCGGCGAGCGCTCGGGAACGCTCGAGACCTTGCTCGACAAGATCGCGACGTACAAGGAGAAGACCGAGAAGATCAAGAAGAAGGTCAAGAAGGCGTTGATCTATCCGTCCGCCGTCATCTGCGTCGCCTTCATCGTCACCGGCATCATGCTGTACTTCGTCGTGCCGCAGTTCCAGGCGCTGTTCGAAGGCTTCGGCGCCGATCTGCCAGCCTTCACGCAGATGGTGGTCCACCTGTCGCACTTCGTGCGCGATTACTGGTGGCTGATGTTCGGCATCATCGGCGGCGCGATCTTCGCTTTCATCTTCTTCAAGAAGAGATCACTGAAATTCCGGCGGGCGCTGGACCGCGTCGGACTGAAATTCCCGGTGGTCGGCGACATCATCTACAAGTCCGCCGTCGCTCGCTTCGCACGCACCCTGTCGACGAGGTTCGCCGCCGGTGTGGCGCTGGTCGAAGCCCTGACCTCGGTCGCCGAGGCTTCCGGCTACATCG
>CAZXXM010000234.1:0-5556 GCA_964644715.1 uncultured Salinisphaerales bacterium | reverse complement strand
CGGTCAGGGTCAGCTTCATCGCCCGGAAGCGGCTCTCGAAGATCTTCACCTTGTGCCCGGCCTTCTTCGCCGCGTCTTCCGACAGACCCACGGTACCGATGTTGGGCAGGCTGAAGACTGCCGTCGGAATCATCGTGTAATCGAGCGGCCGGTATTCCGCGGGACGGAACAGCCGCCGAGCCACCGCCATGCCCTCGGCCAACGCCACCGGCGTGAGCTGCACGCGGCCGATCACGTCGCCCAGCGCCAGGATCGAAGGCTCCGCGGTCTCGAACTCGGCATTCACCTTCACGTGGCCGCGCTCGTCGAGTTGGACCTTCGTGTTCTCGAGCCCCAGGTCGTCGAGCATCGGGCGGCGGCCCGTGGCGAAGAACACGCAGTCGGCTTCGATGCTGCCGCCGTCCTTGAGCCGGGCCAGCAGCGTGCCGTCGGCCCGCTTCTCGATCGACGCGATGTCGGCGTTGAAGCGCAGATCGAGCTTCTTGCGCAGCAGCTCGTCGCGCAGATGCTCGCGCACGCCGATGTCGAATTCGCGCAGGAACAGATCGCCCCGGTAGAGCTGCGTGGTCTTCGCACCCAGGCCATGGAAGATCGACGCGAACTCCACGGCGATGTAGCCGCCACCGACGACGACGACACGACGCGGCAGTTCCTTGAGGAAGAACGCCTCGTTCGAACTGATCGCATGTTCTTTGCCGGGAATCTCCGGGATCTGCGGCCAGCCGCCGGTGCAGATCAGAATGTGTCGGGCCGAGAACGTCTGATCGCCGACCTGCACAGTCCTGGCGTCGACGAGGCGCGCGTGGCCATCCAACACCTTGACGCCGGCGTCCACCAGCAACTTCCGGTAGATGCCGTTGAGCCGCGCGATCTCGCGGTTCTTGTTCTCGATCAAGGTCGTCCAGTCGAACACCGGCTTTTCGCCGAGGCTCCAGCCGTATCCGGCGGCCTGCTCGAAATCCTCGTGGTAGTGCGCGCCGTAGACGAGGAATTTCTTCGGTACGCAGCCGACGTTGACGCAGGTGCCGCCCAGATAACGGCTCTCCGCGAGTGCCACCCGGGCGCCGAAGTTCGCCGCGAAGCGCGCCGCGCGGACGCCGGCCGAGCCACCGCCGATCACGAACAGGTCGAAGGGCTCGGACATCGCGTGAACTCCAGCATGGGAAAGCCTCCAGCTTAAGCCGCACCGCGCCCACGACCTAGCCGGGACGACCCGTAGCCCGGACGCAGTCCGGGGTTGCGCCACGTACCGCGAGCAGAGCCCCCGGACTTCGTCCGGGCTACGGGGGCTACCTTGGGGTGGCCTGCAATTCCGCCAGACGCTGCTGCCGCGCCTCTGCGCCCAGCGCCCCCAGCGCCTTGGCCGCGGCGTGGAATCGCGGCCAGTCGTTTCCGCATTCTTCGAAGAGTGTGCGGAACGCGGGCACCCATTCGTCGTACAGGCCCACCGGCAGCAGGCTGGCGTTGTTGAGGTCCCGCGCGAACCAGCCGTCGTAATCGCCGGAACCGTTCCATTCGGTGTCGCGCATCCGGGCGTAGTCGCGCTTGAGCTGCGCGAACGTCTCGGCCTTCTGGGTACGCATCACTTCGGGCGACAGCGGCAGCGAATACAAGTCGGCGAGCTTGCGGCGTGCGCCAATCACCAGCGCGACGAACTGCGCCTCGCGCGCCCGCTGCGTTTCCGACGCCGCGGGATCGACCTGGCCGCCGGTGAAGTATTCGAGCAGGCCCTGCTGTTCGATGAAGCTCGCGTAGGACTCGTTGAACGTCGTGTCGTTCTTCACGTACAGGCGCTGGTGGCCGAGTTCATGGAAGACCGTGCCCACCAGCACCGCATCGCTCCATCGCATCATCGTGCTCAGCACCGGGTCGTCGAACCAGCCCAGCGTCGAGTAGGCGGGAACGCCGCCGATGTCGACGTCGTAGCCCTCGGCCCTCATCTTCTCGACCTGTTCCTGCGCGAGTTCCTTGCGGTAGTGCCCGCGATAGGCCAGGCAGCCGGTCAAGGGGAAGCAGGACTCGATCGGCGCCAGCGAGAACTCCGGCGTGGCGAACACGTTCCAGACCACGTAGGGGCGTCCGAGGTCTGCATAGAGCGTGTAGCTGGCGTTGTCCGGCAGGCGCAGCCTGTCGATGGCAAACCGGCGCGCGTCGAGCACCAGCGCGAGGCGGCGGCGCAGTTCGGCGTCGCGCTGCGGATCGCCGACGATCTTCTCGATCGGCTCGCGCTTGGACAGCAATTCCATCTGTCCGCGTGCCAGGTGCGCGTAGTAACCCAGCGACGCGCATCCGCACAGCGATGCGGCGAGCAGCCCGACCGCGAGCGCTCTCAGTCCTGCGTCCACTTGAACAGCAGCGAACCGAAGCTCATGCACAGCACCGTGGTGCCGAGCAGGACCAGCAGCGGATAGCCCAGATCGATCAGTCGGGTGCCGTCGAGCATGATGCTGCGGGCGGCGGCGAGCATGTGCGTCAGCGGGAAGATTTCGGCCAGCATCTGTACCCAGCGTGGCGAGCCGTCCAGCGAGAAGAACGCGCCCGACAGGATCATCATCGGCGAGCTGATCACGTTGAGCAGTCCGCCCGAGATTTCCTCGCTGCCGACGCGCGCGGCCACGAGCAGGCCCATCGAGGTCAGCGACAGGCTGCCGATCAGGGTCAGGATGAAGAGATCGAGATACGAGCCCTCCATCGGAAAGTGCATGAAGAGATTGCACCCCACGAACATCATCGTCGTCGTGGTCATCACCAGCGCCAGGCGCGACACGATCTGTGCCGAGACGAATTCCAGGGCCCGCAGCGGCGTCGCGTTCAGGCGCTTCAGATGTCCGCTCTTGCGGTAGCGCACGATCACGTAACCGACGCCCCACAGGCAGGAGAACATCAGGTTCACGCCGAGAATGCCGGGCACCGCCCAGTCGACGTAGCGGATCGGCTTGCCGGTGGCCTGCTGCTTCTCGGGCGCCGTGCCTCCGCTGCCGAGCAGCAGTTTCTCCGCCAGCTCGCCCTTCGGCGATTCGGGGTTGATCCAGTAGCGCGCAGGTTCGCCGCTGAAATCCAGTAGCAGGTCGACGCGGTGGCGGGCGACCTTGCGCTTGGCCGCCTCGAGTTCCGGCTCGCGATAGAACTGCACGTGCGGCGTGCCGAAGAAGGGATGCATCGCGATGGTGGGCTCGCTTGCGGCGACGACGGCGACCTTGAACACGGGCTGGCCCGGTCCGGAGAAGATCGCGGCGAAGCCGACGACCATCAGCACCGGGAACATCAGGTTCCAGGCCAGGGCCGAGCGGTCGCGCAGGAACTCGATGCTGCGCGCGACGGTGGCCGCGCGGAAACGCTGGAAGGAGAAGCCCATCAGTTCCGCACGTCCTTGCCGGTGAGTTCCAGGAACAGGTCGTCCAGCGACGGCGGACGCTGGTGCAGCTGCGTCAGGTCCACGCCGGCCCCGAGCAGTTCGCTCAACACCGCGTTCACCGAGCGCGTGCGGATCTCGGCGCCGGCCTCGCTGTGGTGCACCGGGAAACTCCATGAACGCCCTTCGAGCAGGCTCGACGGCAGCTCCAGTACCTTCTCGTCGAAGTGCTGTTCGAGCAACGCCTTGGGCGTTCCCCGGGCGATCAGATGACCGTGATCCATGATCCCGATCTCGTCACACAGCGCGTAGGCCTCTTCCATGTAGTGGGTCGTCAGCAGCAGCGTCTTGCCGGCGCGCTTGATGTCGGTGATCAGCTCCCAGAAATTGCGCCGCGCCTGCGGGTCGAGTCCGGTCGTGGGCTCGTCGAGGAACAGCAGCTCCGGGTCGTTGACCAGCGCGATGCCCAGCAGCGCGCGCTGGCGCTGCCCGCCGGACAGCTTGCGCGTATCGCGATCCAGGAAGTCGCCGAGGTTGCAGCGTTGGATGATCTCTTCCATCGAGCGGCGCGACGGGTACAGCGCGCCGAAGAAATTCAGGTTCTCGCGCACCGTCAGGAAGTCCTGCAGCGCGGTGCTCTGGAACTGGATGCCGATGTGATCGCGGTAGTCCGCGCCCAGCGGCGCGCCGCGGAACATCACCTGCCCGCCGGTGGGCTTGCTCAGCCCTTCGAGCATCTCGATGGTCGTGCTCTTGCCGGCGCCGTTGGGGCCGAGCAGTCCGAAGCAGGTCCCCTGCGCGACCTCGAAGCTCACGCCGTCGACGGCCTTCACCTTCGGGTAGTGCTTGACGAGGTCGCGGGCTTCGAGGAGAGCGGGCATGGAGGCGGGTGTCGGGAGCCGGGGCAGTTTGGCATTCCCGCTCACCTGAAGCACCGGGCCGGAATTACCATCGCGCCATGCCGAGTCGCCGCCCCTCAACCTTCGATGTATCGCTCGACCGGCTCGTCGGCGAGATCCGCGCCTGCACCTTGTGCAGCGCGCAGCTTCCGCTGGGGCCGCGCCCGGTCGTTCGTCTCGGCGCGGGCGCGAAGTTGCTGGTCATCGGACAGGCGCCCGGCACCAAGGTCCACGCCAGCGGTGTGCCCTGGGACGATGCCAGCGGCGAGCGTCTGCGCGCGTGGATGGGTCTCGACCGCGAGGCCTTCTACGACACCGCGCGCATCGCGATCATGCCGATGGGTTTCTGCTACCCCGGCCGCGGCAAGGGCGGCGATCTGCCGCCACCTCCGGAGTGCGCGCCGCGCTGGCACGAGCGCGTGCGTGCGCTGCTGCCCGAGGTGCGCCTGACCCTGCTGATCGGTCAGTACGCGCAGGCCCGTTACCTGGAGGACCGGGGCCCGTCGCTCGAGGACACGGTGCGCGACTGGCCGCAGCATCTCGCGAAGGGATTCCTGCCGCTGCCGCACCCGAGTCCGCGCAATACGCTGTGGCTCAGAAAGCGGCCGTGGTTCGAGGAAGAGGTGGTTCCGGCGCTGCGTGCCGAACTTCACGAGCTCTTCGCGTAGCCCAGGTGAAACCGGGGTACAACGGCTAACGCAAAGGGCGCAACGGAAACAGAAAGGCGCAAAGGATTTTTCCGAAATGGTCCTTTACGCCGCTTTGCCCCGGTAAAACGTTGCCCGGACGAAGTCCGGGGTTCCTCTCGAATACGCAGCGCAACCCTGGACTTCGTCCGGGCTACGGGAGGCTGCCTTCCACCGCGACAGCGTTCCGGGGGGCGGACCCTCCGCTTCCATTCGACGTCGAGCGCGGCACCTTGAACCAGGCCGCGTACAGCGCCGGCAGGAACAGCAAGGTCAGTACCGTGGCCGCGAACAGGCCGCCCATGATGGCCACGGCCATCGGGCCGAAGAACACGCTGCGCGACAGCGGGATCATCGCCAGCACCGCGGCCAGCGCCGTCAGCACGATCGGGCGCAGGCGGCGCACGGTGGCTTCCACGACCGCATCGAAAGGCGAGCGTCCGTGCTCCAGGTCCTGCCGGATCTGGTCGATCAGGATCACGCTGTTGCGCATGATCATGCCCAGCAGGGCGATCGTGCCGAGCATCGCGACGAAGCCGAACGGCTGGCCGAACAGCAACAGGAAGCTGGCCACGCCGATGATGCCCAGCGGCGCCGTGAGCATGACCATGATGCTCTG
>CAZXXM010000233.1:4399-5568 GCA_964644715.1 uncultured Salinisphaerales bacterium | reverse complement strand
CGCCGCGAGATCGCCTCGACCCACGCCTACGCGGAACTCGGCGACGCGGACTGGAACTGGGTGCTCGACTTCGCGATGCGCGGCGGCAGCGCATTGGCCGCCTACCCGCAGTACCACAAGGTCGTCGAAGACGAACGCGGCCTGCTGCACGTGCCCGACGCGACGATCGCGCGCCGTCATCGCATGAGCATCGGCACGATCACGGCCAACCCGCTGGTGCGCGTCGCGTTCGTGCGCGGCGGCAGCCTGGGCAGCATCGAAGAAAGCTTCGCGTCACGGCTGAAGCCGGGCGACAGCTTCGTGTTCGCCGGCCGCCGGCTCACGCTGGTCCGCATCAAGGACATGACGGCGCAGGTCAAGGCCGGTGGCAGCGGCGCGCTGATCACGCGCTGGGACGGCGGCAGGATGCCGATGTCGTCCGAGCTCGCCGACGGCCTGCTGCGCCTATTCTCCGGCTTCGATGCGGACACCGGATCGCTGCGCGCGCCGTCGCCGCAAACCGGGCAGGACTCGGCAGCCGAGCGCGAGGCCCTGAGCCCGCTGCTCTCGATCCAGTCACGCTGGTCCTCGCTGCCGCTGCCCGGCGAACTGCTCGTCGAACGCACGCGATCGCGCGAGGGCGATCACCTCTTCATGTTCCCGTTCGCCGGCCGCTCCGTGCACGAGGGGCTTTCGGCCTTGATCGCATACCGCCTTTCACGACGGCGACAGGCGAGCTTCGTATTCTCGGTGAACGACTACGGCTTCGAATTGATGGCGCGCGAGTTGCCGGAACTGGACGAGGACGAGATCCGCGCGCTGTTCTCGCCGACGGATCTCGACACCGACCTCGTCGCCAGCATCAATGCCTCCGAGATGGCGCGCCGCCGGTTCCGCGAGATCGCGCGCATCGCCGGGCTGGTATTCGAAGGACACCCGGGCGCACGCAAGACGATGCGCCAGGTCCAGGCCTCGGCCGGCCTGATCTTCGACACGCTGGAGCGCTACGACCCCGAGAATCTGCTGACGAAGCAGGCGCTGCGCGAGGCGCTGGACCACCTGCTCGATGCGTCGCGGCTGCGCGAGGCCGCGCAGCGCCTGCATACCGCGAACGTCCGGCTGAACCGCACCGAGCGCTTCACGCCGATGGCGTTCCCGCTGTGGGCCACGCGCGTGTCGTCGAACCAGCT
>CAZXXM010000233.1:2606-4299 GCA_964644715.1 uncultured Salinisphaerales bacterium | reverse complement strand
CATCGGACGCGAAGAAGAAGAAACGGGCGCGCCGGCCCCGACGGCCCCGCATGTCCAGTTTCCGGCGCCCGCTCTCGTAGACTCGCTGCACGATGCGCATCGAACTCTGCGGCGAACGCCTGGATCTTCATCACGAACGCGCCGTCTACTGGCCGCGCCGGCGCACCCTGATCGTCGCCGACGTGCACCTGGGCAAGGGCGCCGCGTTCCGTCGCGCCGGCCTGGCGATTCCGAGCGGGGGCACGCGGCAGGATCTCTTGCGCCTCGACGCGCTGATCGGCGAGTTCTGTCCCGAGCGGCTGTTGGTACTGGGCGATCTGTTCCATGCGCCGCTGCTCGCAGCGGAGAGCTGGTTCGGCGATGTCGGTGCGTTTCGCGAACGACACGCGACGCTGGCCCTCGAGGTGCTGCGCGGCAATCACGATCGTGGTCTGCATCGCGTGCCGCCCGGCTGGCGCATCGCCTGGCACGACGGCGCTCTGCCCGAGCCCCCGTTCGTCTTCACCCACGAGCCGGTCGACGACGCCCGCGGCTACGTGCTGGCGGGACATCTGCACCCGGTCTTGAGACTGCGATCGTCGATCGATGCGCTGCGCATGCCGGTGTTCTGGCTGCGTGAACGGCATGGCGTGTTGCCCAGCTTCGGCGGTTTCACCGGCGGGTACGGGATCGCGCGCAGCGGCGGCGAACGCGTGTACGCGGTCACGCCGGAGGGCGTGATGGAGATTCCGGCGGGACGGCGCAGACCGTCGTAGCCCGGACGAAGTCCGGGCTACGGCGACTTACACCGTCTTGGCGGAGAACGTGTCGCAGCGATTCGGATCACCGCTCTCGAAGCCGGCGCGGAACCAGCGCACGCGCTGCTCGGAGGTGCCGTGCGAGAACGCGTCCGGCACGACGCGTCCCTGCGCCTGCTTCTGCAGCCGGTCGTCGCCGATCGCGCTGGCGGTGTTCAACGCTTCTTCGACATCGCCGTCTTCGAGCCACTGGTGCTTGGCCTGCGCGAGGTTCGCCCACACACCGGCATAGCAATCGGCCTGCAGTTCCTGCCGCACCAGCAATCCACCGTCGCCCTTCACATCCTGGCCGGCGCGTCGCGCCTGGTTGACCTTGTCCGAAACGCCGAGCAGCGTCTGCACGTGGTGGCCGACCTCGTGCGCGATGACGTAGGCGTACGCGAAGTCGCCGCCGCCTCCGAGCCTTGCCTTCATCTCGTTGAAGAACGACAGGTCGATGTAGACCTGGTGATCGCCGGGGCAGTAGAACGGCCCCGACGCGGAACTCGCGCCACCGCAGGCGGTGTCGACGCCGCCGGAGAACAGCACCAGCTTCGGCTTCTCGTAGCTGAGCTGCGAGGCCTGGAAGATCGGCGTCCATGCATCCTCGGTCTCGCCGAGGATCACGGCGACGAACTGCGCCATCTCGTCGTCGGCCGGTGGCGCCTGGCCTTGCTGCGGCTGCGTCATGCCACCGCCCGCGCCGCCCTGCATCTGCTCGACGAGGCCGAGCATCTCCAGCGGATTCTTGCCGAGGATCAGGCTGATGACGACCACGATCGCGATGCCGCCCAGGCCGAGTCCTCCGCCACCCAGTCCCCCGCCCCGACATCCGCCGCCACCGCTGCCGCGCACGTCCACGACGTTGTCGCTGCGACGACCGACTTTCCAGCGCATGTTCCGCTCCCTGTGATGGC
>CAZXXM010000233.1:0-2506 GCA_964644715.1 uncultured Salinisphaerales bacterium | reverse complement strand
TCCCTCGAGAAACTCCGCGGCGAACGCGGCGTACCGGTTCTGCTCGATCGCCTCGCGGATGCGGCGCATGACGCTCTGGTAGTAGTGCAGGTTGTGGATCGTGTTCAGACGCGGCCCGAGCATTTCGTTGCAGCGGTCGAGATGGTGCAGGTACGCGCGCGAGTAGCGCGTACAGGTTTGGCAGTCGCAATTCGGATCCAGCGGGCCCGGATCCTCGCGGTGCTGCGCGTTGCGGATCTTCACGACGCCTTGCGACGTGAACAGGTGCCCGTTGCGGCCGTTGCGGGTGGGCATCACGCAATCGAACATGTCGATGCCACGCAACACGGCCTGCACCAGGTCGCGCGGCGTGCCGACACCCATCAGGTAGTGCGGCCGGTCGGCCGGCAGGTGCGTGCCGATGGCGTCGAGCACGTGCAGGCGCTCGGCCTCGGTCTCGCCCACCGACAGTCCGCCGAGCGCGTAGCCATCGAAGCCGATCTCGGTGAGCCGCTGCAGCGATTCGCGCCGCAGCGTTTCGTCCATGCCGCCCTGCACGATGCCGAACAGCGCCGCGCGATCGCCCGCAGGCGCGCCGGAGCGCGGCCCGGCGGACGACAGTTCGTCGTGCGCGGCCTTGCAGCGCGCGCCCCAGCGCACGCTCATCTCCATCGACTTGCGAACCTGCTTCTCGGTCGCCGGATGCGGCGTGCATTCGTCGAACTGCATGACGATGTCCGAGCCCAGCGCGTGCTGGACCTCGATGGCGCGTTCCGGCGTCAGGAACACGCGGTCGCCGTTGATCGGCGACGCGAACTTCACGCCCTCCTCGGTGATCTTGCGCAGCCCGGACAGGCTCCACACCTGGAAGCCGCCGGAATCCGTGAGGATGGGACCGTCCCAGTCCATGAAGCGGTGCAGTCCGCCGAGCGCCCGCATCTGATCCGCGCCCGGGCGCAGCATCAGGTGGAAGGTGTTGCCGAGCAGGATCTGCGCGCCGGTGGCGCGCACCTCGGCCGGCGTCAGGCCCTTGACGGTGCCGTAGGTACCCACCGGCATGAAGGCCGGCGTCTCGACCGCGCCGCGCGCGAACACGAGGCGGCCGCGGCGCGCGGGACCATCGGTGGAGATCAGCTCGAACTGCACGCGGGCGTCAGGCATGGACAGGGTGGGCGCGGATTGTCAGGCTCGCGGCGGTATCAATCCAGCCGCGGACAGGAGTTTTTTCGATGCGCTTCGCCCACGTGTCGCCCAAAACGGTCCGGTTCTGGGCCTTCATCGACACCAGCGTGATCGTGCTGGCCCTGCCGTTCACGGCGAAGGCATTTCTGTCGCTCATCTACGGCCTCAACGGCCTGCTCGGCTTCGACGCGACGGTGCCGCCGTTCGGGCCGCTCCAGATGTTCTTCGTCAATCTGGCCGGCATGCTCATCGCGGTCTGGGCGATCGCGCGGCTGGTCCATCCGATCGGCCTGCTCGCGTACATCGATGCGCTCGGCCGCAGCGCCGTGGCCTTGCTGATCGCCTGGTACGTGCTGGTCGAAGGCGCGCCGCCGGTGCTGTGCCTGTTCGTCGTCACCGAGGGTGCCGGTGCCGTCGCGCAACTCGCCGCCTGTCTGCGCAAACCCCTGCCGTCGGCCGTGGCCGCGCACTGAGACAGCCCCGGTTCCGGCTGTTACATTCGACCGGAGATGGAGGAGAACGAAGCCAGCCCGGATCCCACGGATGCGCTGATCGCGCGCCTTTATCGCAACGCGCTCGCGATTCCGCCGGAACGCTTTCGTGCCTGGGCACTCGAGCAGGTGGCCCAGCTCATTCCCTGCGACGGTGCGCTGTGGGGCAGTGGCGTCGCCACCGAGATGCGCTTCCACACCGCCACGGTGATCGGGCTGCCGGCGGACTTCCCGCAGCGCCTGCAGGCGACGGTGCCGGTCAATCCGCTACCGGCACGAATTCTTTCGCAGCTCGGCAAGCCGGTGGACATGGAAGACGTGCTGCCCGATCGCGAATTCCAGGCCTCGGAAATCTACCGCCGCGCCTTCGCGCCGTACGGCATCGAGCGCATCCTGGCGACCGGTCATCGCGACCGACGCAGCGGTCTCTATTCGCTGGTGACGCTGTACCGTCGCGATGCCAAGGCACGCTTCACGGATCTCGAGAAGAAGCGGCAGCAGCACGTCACGTTTCATCTGTTCAACGCGGCCTCGCACAGCTTCTTCCTGCACCTGCTGCGACATACCGATCGCGTCGTCGGCCGGGGCGCGGCGGTCATCGATGCGCACGGCCTCTTCCACGAGGCGCAGCCGCGCTTCTTCGATCTGCTGGAGGAAGCCTTTCCCGATCATCCGCGGGAATCGGCGCTGCCGTTTCCGCTGCCCGCCGCCGGCGAGACGGCCGCGCGAGGCAAGCTCGTCGTGCGCTGCGAGGCGCTCGGCGACCTGTTCATGGTGCAGGTCTGGAAAGCCGGCCCGCTGGACCGGCTGACCGCGCGCGAGCGCGAGATCGTCGCCGCGGTCTCGCAGGGGCT
>CAZXXM010000232.1:0-5573 GCA_964644715.1 uncultured Salinisphaerales bacterium | reverse complement strand
GCAGGGAACCAGGACCTCGGGTCCGCCGGGACGAACGATTTCGATGGCGCGCATGCGGCCGAGCATACGCGGCCCGTCCTCGTCGATCACCTGGCCGGCCCGTGGACTGGCCAGGTGGCGGAGACGCTCGATCAGGCGATCTCGAAGCCCTCGTACTGCTGCTGCTTCACCTTCTCGCAGGCCTCGCGGTAGGCCGGCACGCCGCCGATGTAGCTCAGCAGGCGCTGCTGCTTGCCCTCGATGTTGCCGCCGGTGTACCAGGAGCGGGTCTTGGCCACGAGCGTGGCATCGGCCAGTTCGTCGTGGTGGGCCAGCCAGCGCTTCTCGATCTCCGCCGAGGGCTCGATCACACTGCGGCCCTGTTCGCGCATCCAGCGGATGGCATCGGTGATCCACTGCACCTGGTGCTGAAGGCAGGTCGGTGCATTGCAGAACGCGGCGGCCGGCGCATAGGGCGCGCTGGTGGTGAAGAGATTGGGATAGCCGTGAATCTGCAGGCCCATCGTGGTGCGGATGTCCTTCTTCCACTGCTCGCGCAGCGACACGCCGCCACGTCCGCGGATGTCGATGGCGGTCAGCCCGCCGGTGCCGGCGTCGAAGCCGGTGGCCAGGATGATGACGTCCAGCTCGATCTCGCCGGCGGAGGTCCGGATGCCCTTGGGCGTGAAGCGCTCGATCGGGGCCTCGTGCAGGTCCACCAGCGAGACGTTGTCGCGGTTGTAGACCTCGAAATAGCCGTTCTCGAGCGGAACCCGGCGCGTGCCGAATCCGTGATCCTGCGGAACCAGCTTCGCGGCCACTTTCGGATCGCGGATGCGGACGCGGATCTTCTCGCGGACGAATTCGGAAATCTCCGCGCTCACGGCGGCGTCGGAGAACATCTCCAGGAAGCCGGCGACCCAGATCTTCAGCGAGCCGTCCGACCACAGTTTCTCCAGCGTCTCGCGGCGCTGTTCGGGCGACAGATCGAAATAGGCGTGCGGCACGCTCGGTTCGTCGAAGCCGACGAAGGTGGTCCAGATCGCTTCGCGCGTCTGCGGGTAGCGCGCGCGGATGGCGGCGCGATCGCTGTCCGAGTAGCGCGGGTTGCGCATCGGCACCGCATAATTGGCCGTGCGCTGGAACACGGTCAGATGTGCGACTTCGGGCGCGATGCTCTGGATCACCTGGATGCCGGTGGCACCGGTGCCGATCACGCCGACGCGCTTGCCCTTCAGATCGATGCCCTCACGCGGCCAGCGCGCGGTGTGGACGATGCGCCCCTGGAACGACTCGTGATCCTTGAACGGCGGCAGCAGCGGGGCGCTCAGCGGTCCCAGCGCGGTGATCAGGAAGCGGGCGGTGAAGCGGCTGCCGTCCTGGGTCTGCAGATGCCAGGTCGCCGAGGATTCGTCCCAGTGCGCCGAGTCCACCCGGGTGTTGAAACGGATGTCCTTGCGCAGATCGAAGCGCTCGGCGACGTGGCGGAAATAGGCGTGCGATTCCGGACCCGCGGCGTAACGCTCGCTCCAGTTCCATTCCTCGAGCAGGTCGTCCGAGAACCAGTACTGATAGATGTTCGACGGCGAGTCCGTGCGTGCACCCGGGTAGCAGTTCCAGTACCAGGTGCCGCCGACGTCGGGGGCCGTCTCGAGCACCTGCACGCGCAGGCCCAGTTTTCGCAGGGACCACAGCTGATAGAGGCCGGTGAAACCGGCGCCGATGATCACGGCGTCCAGCGGTTCGTTCTTCGTCGCAGTCTGGTTCATCGCTTCGTCTCCTCGATTTTGTTTTGGCAACGTACCGGGAGCATGCACGCGTACCGTCGTCCCGAGTTGGCCTCGGGCGCATCGAACTTGGCATCATGCGCAAGCCTCGTTTCCGGATCCGCACATGGCCGGCTATCTCATCAGGAGCGTCATCCTCGACGGTGCCACCGAGCTGCTGCGTTCGAAAGGCGTTCGCGCCGCGCCACTGGCACGCCGCGCCGGCCTGCCGGGCGCCGCACTCTCCGATCCGGATCTGCTGGTGTCGGCCGCCGGCGTGCTGCGCTTCTTCGAGATCGCCGCGGAGGCCTCCAGGCTTCCCACCTGGGGCCTGACCCTGGCGCGCGGCGGCCGCCTGGCGGCGGTGCTCGGTCCGTTGTGGGTGCTGCTGCGCAACGCGCGCAACGTGCGGCAGATGTGCGCCGAGCTGGCCGACAATTTCGATCTCTACACCGATGCCGCGCTGGTCGGCGTCGAGCCGGTGAATCGCGGCGGCGCGCTGCTGACATGGTCCACCACGGTCGGCCAGCACGACAGCGAGGTGCAGATGGCCGAATTCGCGCTGTGTGTCTTCGCCAAGGAGATCCGCGGCCATCTGCATCCGGGCTGGATGCCGTCCGCGGTGCTGTTCCGGCATGCGCAGCCGCCCGGCGGTCTTGCCTTGCATCGCGCCGCGTTCGGGGCCGACATCCGCTTCAACCAGGATCGCAACGCGCTGCTGCTGGACCGCGCGACGCTCGAGGCGCCGCTCAAGGGGCGCGGTTCGGCGGCGCGCGCATTGGCGAACCGCGTGGTGCGGCTGGACGAGAAGCAATCGGACAAGCAGCTGGCGCACAACGTGGAGGCCGTGGTGCGTTCGCTGATGCCCTACGCGCCGTGCACGATCGAAGAGGTCAGCCAGGCGCTGGACCTGGCGCCCCGGACCTTGCAGTTGCGACTGCAGCGGCAGGGAACGAATTTCACGCGCGTCCGCGATGCGGTCCGTGCGGATCTCGCCTCCAAGTACCTTCGCTACTCGGAGCTGAGCGCCACCGCGATCGCGGAGATCCTGGGCTACACCGACCCGACGTCGTTCAGCCGCTCGTTCCGGCGATGGAACGGGAAGAGCGTGAGGGAAGTGCGAGCGGGACGCGCCGGGAAATGACGGCCGTCCGGCTGGATCACGGAACGGCGCCGCCTGCGCTCGCCGCGCGCAGCCGAGGTCTTCCGGCGGAGTGCCCTTCGACCTTCAGGCGCCCGGAAATATCAGTCGATGCGCGCGGCCGATCTGCGCCGTCCAGGTTTCGGACAGCTTCGCCTCGGCCGCGAAATCCGGCCAGCGGCGGACCGCGTCCACGACGTCCTGCAGGATCGCGAGCGCTCGGCCGCGTTTGAGCGTCGCCACGTTCGCGCAGGCCTTGAAGTCTTCCAGGGAGAAGCCGTCGCTCTTGCCGTTGATCGTCATCTGATGACGCGCGGTCCAGTCGCCGGAGGGGTTGTAGCTGTAGGTCACGTCGAACGCCGGTGCCAGAGACCACTGGCCCTGCTTGTTCATCAGGAAGGCGATGTTCTTCACGTGGTCGTCCTGGTTGCGGGCCACCACGTTGAACAGCATGCGCCGGAATTGCTCTTCCATCGCCGTCATCGGCAGGCCGAGCTGCCGGACGACCATCAGCGCCTGCTCGTATCCGTGGGCGCCGGCCTGGTTGAAATCCAGGTGCGCCAGCGCGCCGAGGGATTGCATGTGGAGCTTCGCGCCGTCGTCGAGACGATCGAAGCGCCGAGTCATGAAGTGGCGGCGCCCACTTTCTTCCAGCAGCCGGCATTCGCTCATCGAGATGCCGGCGGCCTCGGCCATCCGGTGATACGCGTACTCGATGGCGCCGTATCCCTTGGGATCTTCGAGCTCCTTGTCCTTGTTCCCGGATACGCCGTCGAACTTGAGTAGCCAGTGTTCGAAGCCGGGAGGTGCCGCGACCTGGCCCGAGCGGATCTCGTTCGTTTCCCGATTCCACGCGATCACGGCCTTGGCGCGGGCGCCGCCGGCGGACGTGCCCACGCTCAGGATGTCGGCCAGGGCCTGTGCGCGCGTCTTCTTCCCGAGGTTGCCGTGAAAGATCTCCCGCTGCGTCAGCACGTCCGACGCCAGCTTCACCAGCGCATCGATCTCGATCTTCTTCGCCTTGCGCGGCTGCGGCCCTTCGACGGGTGCGAATTCCAGTGCCCCCATGCCGCGCGCGCCGGTGTAGCAGAGGCGCTGCACGGCATTGAAGCTCGACGACGTTCGTCCCTGCGTGGCGAGCCAGGCGTCGATCAGCGCGTTGCCGAACTTGTCGGGCAGCGAATCCGAGAGCAGGCCCGGGAGTCCGTGGAAGGTCTGGCGGGGCAACTCGGGGAAATCGTAGACGTGCCGGCGCAGCGGCATCACCAGCGGTGAAAGCTCGATGCCGCTGTCCACGAACGCGGATTCGTATTCGAAAGCGGCCGTGTCGCGTCCTGCATCCAGCGACACCGCGCCGATGGTTCGGCCCCAGAGTCGAACCTCGGCGAGCGTCACGGCTCCGCCCAGGTCCACTTCTTCTTGGGGGCGTTCGTCGTGGCGCGGGAGCCGGAGGCGCGCAGGCGAGGGCGGGCCTGCCGCTGGATGCGGGCCATCGGGCCGGCGGCGGGTTCGGAGATCAGCAGATCGAAGCGATCCAGCAGGCCGAGCGCCCGGCAGGCGCGGACGAAACTCGACAGCTGCGTGGCGACTTCACCGGACTCCAGCCGCTCCAGGGTTCTCTTGGAAATGCCGGCCTGCTCGGCCAGCTGGGCCTGGGTCAGATTGCGGGCGAGGCGGACCGCGGCCAGGCGTGCACCCAGCTCTTGAAGGACGGCCTCGTCGGTAGTGGAAGGCAGAATTCGCATGATTCGCCACGAAAGACGACCAGCGGACGATATAGGGATTTAGTCGTCAGGTGTGGCGATTAATTATAAATCGCCATATATGGCGAAATAAAATGAAAAATACCCATTTAGTTGACTTAAATGACGACTTGATCGCGCGATATTGGAAGCCAGTGCGATCGTCCCGGGAGTCTCGCCCGGAAAACGGTCGCAGGATCGCCGGGCTCTCCATCCGCCCATCCCGCGAGCCGACGGAGGACGCACTTCGGCGACGTCAGCGGCGAACCACTTCCACCCGCCGGTTCTGCGCGCGGCCCGCGACGGTCGCGTTGTCGGCGATTGGAACCGTCGCCCCCTTGCCGGCCGTCGTCAGGCGGCTCGCCTCGATGCCCGCGCCGACCAGCCAGGCCTTGATCGCATCGGCACGCTTCTGCGACAGCGTCGCGTTGTGCGCGGCGTCCCCGGTGGAATCGGTATGGCCTTCGATGTCCAGTTTCCAGGCCGGCTGCTCTTTTGCCGCCGCCGCCAGCGCTTCGAGTGCCGCACGGCTGTCGGGACGGATCCGGTCGGAATCGGTGTCGAACAGGATGCCGTAGAGGCGTGCGCGGCCCCCGGAGGCCAGCTGCCGGCTCACGTTGTTGGTCTTCGGGCTCCAGTGAGGGCACGTGCCGACCGACGTCGACTTCCGCTTGCCGTTCCAGATGCCTGCGGGCGCGCCACTGCCACCGTTGCCCCACCAGTAGCCCTTGAAGGAAGCGCCGTCGTCGCTGAAGGCGAAGAGGGCAGGGCCCTTGTCGTCGGGGCCGCCGTCTTCGTGCCAGGTGAATCGCAGCACGCGACCTTCGATTCCTCCGCCCTCGATGAGGCCCTCGTCGTGCTCGTAGCAGCCTTCGGCGGTCGTGCCATCCAGCGCGATGTGAAACAGCCCGTAATCGGTTTCGTAGGTACCGCCCACCGGCACCT
>CAZXXM010000231.1:0-5573 GCA_964644715.1 uncultured Salinisphaerales bacterium | reverse complement strand
CTGGTTGGACAGGTTCACCGGTACCAGCAGGATCAGGCCGGCCACGAAGGAGCGATACGCGTAGCTGCACAGCAGGAAGATGGAGACGTTCAGCAAGCCGATCATCACCCAGTGGAAGCGATCGACGACGCGGTTCACCGCTTCCTGCAGCGCGATGATTCCGGTCGCCAGGCGGATACGGAAGAACTCGTGCTCCTGGCCGACTTCCGCCACCGCCTTGCGCGCCGCCGCGAGCGCCGCGTCCACCGTCTCCTGCTTGTTGTCCTTGTACCAGAGCGACACCGTCCCGTTCTGCATCGTGTCGTCGATGACGTGGCCGTAGTTCTTCGCACTCGAACCCATCATCACGCCGATGGCGGCCGCGTTGATCGCGCGGTCGCGGTTGTCGAGTTCGAGCCACTTCGGACTGCCGCCCTGGAACAGGCGGTTGGATTCACGCAGGTAGTCGTTGAACGACAGGGTGGCGCGCGGCGGATCTTCGCCGCTCTCCATGATCTTCTGCAGCTTGAGCATCGTCATCACGGTCTCGGCGCGCGTGACGTTCCATTCCTCCGCTTCCGGCGTCTTGCTCTCCAGCACGAGCTCGAGCGTGTTCACGCCCGGGAAGTGGCGGTTGATCGCACGCACCGCGGTGTTGAAGTCGGAGTCTTCCCACAACAGGTTGGTGCCCTCGACCGGATTGCCGATCTTGATCTGCAGCGAAGTCCAGGTCGCCGCCGCGGAGAACACGATCAGCACCGCCGCCGTGTATCGCGCGCGCTTTCCGTACGTGAGCCTGGCGATCCCGGTGAGCAGCGACTGGAACCGGCGATGCACGCCGGAGACCTCGCCATGCCCGATGAGCTTCTCGACGTTGTCGGGCGTCGGCAGCGCCGCCAGCAGCAGCGAGATCAGGAACACGCCGGTCGGGATCAGCCACACCGCCCACATGCCGCAAAACAGCGCATGGCGCCACATCGCCGGGATCGGCGCGGCTGCCACGACCGCGATGCCGATGATGTCGGTGATGATGCCCAGGATCGAAGGCGCCATCATGACGCCCATCGTGATCTCGGCGGCCTTGGCGCGGTCCTTCACGTGCGCGTAGACCTCGTAGTAGCGCTCGGTGAACTGCACCGAGTGCGAGAACGACCGCGCAGTCAGCAGCAGCGGCACCACCATCAGCAGCGGCTCGATCGACACGTTGAGCCAGCCGACGAGTCCGAAGGCCCAGACCGCGGCGACCGCGCTGGTGACGATCGGCGTCAGGATGCCCACCGCGTTGCGCATGTACAGGATCAGCGCGAGCAGCAATGCGCCCACCGTCATCGCGAAGATCATCAGCATCTGCGTCGTGTACTGGTAGACCCAGCCGATCAGGATGGGCTGCCCGGTGACGTAGATCTCGTGGTGCTCGTCGCGCGCCTCGGCGGCCAGCTTCTGCACGAACTCAAACACCTCGCCGTACTCGACCTTGTGCTCGATGAACGTGGCGGTGATCAAGGTCGCCGTGTCGTCGCCGGAGATCAGGAATACCTTGGTGTTCGGCGACTTTTGAACGCGCTCCTTGAACAGCGCGACGTCCTCGGGCGTGCTCGGCGCGATGTCGCCCATCAGCGGACGCATGTCGATGCCGTAGGGCGTGGCTTCCGTATAACGCGCCTTGCCCGTGGTCACCGACAGGATCAGGTCGTGGTCGACGCCCGGCGTCAGGTCGATGTCGCGCGTGAACTTCCAGACCTTGGCGATCGTCTCGGCGTTGTAGATGTCGCCGTCCTTGCGCTTGATCATCACCGCCACGGTCAACGGATTGCCGAAATTCGGATGCTCCATGAACGTCTGCACGAACGGATCGTCTGCCGGCAGCAGGTCCGAGAAGATCGTGCGCAGCTGCACCTTGGGCAGGCCGGCGATGAAGAAGGCCGTGACCACCGCGAAGAACATCCAGGAAATCTTCTGGTGCGCGAGTACCCAGCGAGCGATGCGGAAACGCAGTGAATACATGGTCGGAAGGCTGGTGTTCCGACTTCATTCGGCCCTGGGGCCGGACGCGCGGAAAGTTCGAGTATCCGGCCGTCGAGCCGGTGCATGAGGCCAAGTATGCCAGCCTTGCCGGCGCTGCCGAGATGGGAAACTCCCTCGCGCCGGCGGCCCGCCGATCTCGCTCAGGACACCCAGCCGGCGATGCCGGATTCGACCGAGGGTTCCGGATTGCCGAGGATCAGCTCCACCCGCCGGCAGGCCGCGTCGTCCGGGTCCAGCAGGCGACGGAATCCGAGCGCGCGGGCCAGTTCCAGCATCGCGGTGTTCTCGGCCAGCACGACGCCCCAGACGCGGCCGATGCCGCGACGCCTGGCGTGTTCGACCAGGGCGCCCAGCAAGGCGCGGCCCAGCCCCATGCGACCGCAGTCCTGCCGCACCAGCAGCGCGAACTCCGCGGCTGCGCCGTCGGGATCGGCGATCAGCGTTCCGATCGCACGCAGTGCCTCGGGCGCATCGATGGCGTGCGCGACCAGCGCCAGCTCGCGGTCGTAATCGATCTGCGTCATGCGCGCCGCCATCGCGTGGCTGAAGTGCCGGATGTGCGCGAAGAAACGCAGCCGCACGGTTTCCGGGTCCAGGCTCTGCAGCAGCTCGATGACCGAAGGCTCATCCTCGGGGCGTACCGGGCGCAGCTCGTGTTCCTTGCGGTCTCGCAGCCGCACCCGCTGGGCCAGCGCCGCCGGATAAGGGGCCAGCGCCAGCCGCTCGCGCTCGGGAACCGGTCCCGGGGTCAGCAGCAGGCGCGCGTCGGCGGCGGCCGCCCGTGCGCGGCCTTCGTGCACGACCAGGCGCAGGCTCACGCCCTCGACGTGCGACTGGTCCATCGCGATCTGCGACAGCGCGATCAGCGTCGCCTTCGCGGCGTCGACGTCGCGGCGGTCGAGCGAGGGCCCTGCTTCCAGGCCCGCCGCCGCCAGCATGCGATCGGCCAGCAGAGCATCGAGCGGAACGAAGCCGTAGGCCATCGGGTGGCCGGTGCCGCTGCCTTCGACGCGCACACCCAGATGCATGCCCAGCTCGGGATGCCGCTCGAGAACCAGCCGCAGGATCAGCGAGCCCGGCTTGATCCGCGACTGCGAGTCGATGCCGTAGGCGCGCAGCAATTCGAGCGCCGCATCGGCGCGCGTGTCGGTGCCGGCGCCGAGCTGTTCGAGCAGACGCTGGGTCACGCGCACCGGATCGAGTTTCGAGGGCCGGACCCGCGGCGGCGTCTGCGTCAGCAGTTCGCGGTTGCGCGTGTATTCCCAGCGATAGCGCACGGCGCGGGCGGCGGCGTCCGGCGACGTGAACGTGGATTGGCCGGCCTCGGCGCTGAGGCGCCGCGACGGCAGCGCCGACTCGAGACCGAGCCACACGGTGAGCAGCCGCGGTCCGAGATTCGCCGCCGCAAGAGACCGCGCCACCGGTTCGTGCGGATGGCCGGCCACCGGGCTGCGAACGTAGATCAGCACGTCCGCGCTGGCGGCCCCGAGCAGCAGCCGCAGCGCCGCGACGCCGTCCTCGACCGAGGGATCACCGATGTCGACCGCGCCCGGCCGGAAGCGGGCCGCCGGAAGCCGCGCCGTCACCTGCCGTTGCAGGGCCTCGGTCCACTCGACGATCAACAGCCCGTTGCGGATCACGGCATCGACGGTGAGCGCGCAGAGAGCGGCGCCGTTGGCCACCACCAGCACGCGCGGTTGGCTCAGCGCGGGCAGACGCTGCAACGCGGCCAGCGCGTCGAACAGCCCCGGCAGGCTCGGCACCTCGACCAGGCCGGCGCGCGCGAACGCGGCGGACCGCACAGGGTCGGCGCCGGCGGCGGCGCGATCGGCCAGCCGCGTTTGCAGGATCACGGTGGGCTTGGCGCGCGCGCAGGCGCGCGCCGCCGACATGAACTTGCGCGCGCCGCGGATCAGGCCCACCTCGACCGCGACGCTGTGCGTGGAGTCGTCCAGCGCGGCGTAGTCGAGCAGGTCCGCGACGTCGATGTCGCTCTCGCCGCCGGTCACCGCCACCCACGAGAACCCGATGCGGCGTCCGGCGGCCCAGTCCACCGCGGCGGCCGCGATCGTCTGCGACTGCACGATCAGCGCCTGCGATCCGCTCGCCGTCTTCTGCGGCAGGATCGATGCATCGAATCCGCCCGAGTGCGACAAGCCGACACTGCGCGGCCCGAGAATGCGCAAGGTGTGCTGGCGTGCGGCTTCGAGCACGGCGCGCGACGGCGGCTCGTGCAGCGGCCAGATCAGCGCCCGGCAGCCGAGCTCGCCCAGGCGCTGCACCGTCACGGCGTTCGCGTGCCGCTCCTGCAGGATCACGCCCAGCCTGCGTTCGGGCATCGCCGTCGCCGGCAGGCTGAAGTCCGTGACCTCGCGTTGCTGGCTCATCGCCACGCCGGAGGTCCGCACCTTGTCGAGCACCACCTGCTGGCCGTCGTTCTGCGGCTCGCCGAGCCACAGCACGCGCTGGGGCTGGAACAGCACGTCGAGATTGCGGATGGTCACGAGCGTGCTGCTGGCGTCATGCGCTCAGAGCCCCAGAAACGGCCGCGTGAAGGATTCGACGCTGCGCGCCAACGCATGCAGGTCGTAGCCGCCTTCCAGCGTGGCCACGACCCGGCCCTCGCAGCACTCGGCGGCGACGTCGCGCAGCACCGCGCCGATCCAGTGGTAGTCGTCGTTCCCCAGCCGCAGATCGGCGAGCGGATCCTGCTCGTGTGCATCGAAGCCGGCCGACACGATGATCAGCTGAGGCTGCTGGCGCTCCATGGCCGGGAGCCAGTGCTCGGTGACCGCGGCGCGAAACGACTCGCTGCCGGCGCGTGCATGCAGCGGCACGTCGACGAGATTCGGCGCGTCCTTGGCGCCGCGCCAGTGCGGATACAGCGGGTCCTGGTACGTCGAATACATCCAGATGCGCGGATCGCGGCGGATGATGTCGGCGGTGCCGTTGCCGTAATGGACGTCGAAGTCGACGACGGCGACCCGTTCGAGTCCCTGCGCCAGCGCGTGGGCCGCGCCCACGGCGGCGTTGTTGAAGAAGCAGAAACCCATCGCACGATCGCGTTCCGCGTGGTGGCCCGGCGGACGCACCGCGCAGAACGCGAAGTTCGCGTGACCGGCCATCACCTCTTCGACGCCGTGGACGACGGCGCCCGCCGCACGCAGCGCGGCCTCAAGCGTCTCCTCGGTCTGGATCGTGTCGCCGTCGATCATCCGGGCGCCTCCCAGCATCGCGCCCAGGTGCGCCTCGCCGTGCACGCGCAGCAGCTGCTCGTGGGTGGCCCGCGGCGCGAGTTCGCGACGGAAGAAGTCCATCGTGCCGCAGGCCCGCAGCCGGTCTTCGATCGCATGCAGGCGATCGGGGCACTCCGGGTGCCCGCGCCCCATGTCGTGGCGCAGGCAGGCCTCGTGCGTGATCCAGAGAGGGGTCAGCGGACTCATCGATCGGGACGGAGGCTCACGAGCGTGGAACCCGCATTGTAGGCCGGCGCCGTCCGCGTCCGTGTCGGGCACACCCTAGGGTCACGACCATGCATTCGACACCCGGAACGCATGACGCGAATCGCA
>CAZXXM010000230.1:0-5579 GCA_964644715.1 uncultured Salinisphaerales bacterium | reverse complement strand
ACAGGTGTTACCTATGTCTCCGTACACCTGCTACCCATGTCTCCGGTCTGAACACGAAGTCCGGGCTACGGTGGGGGTTAGCCCATCCGCATCAGCGACGCGCTGGCCTGGTCGTTCTGCTCGGCGGTCTTCATCAATTTGACCTGCATCTCGAACTGCCGCGCGAGCTGGATCATCGTGACCATCGACTCGGCCAGGTTCACGTTGGAGCTTTCGACGGCGCCGCTGGTCATTACCGAACCGGAGGCGTCCTCGAGCGTCTGGCCCGTGCGCGCGCGCATCAGGCCGTCCGAACCTCGTTCCAGCTGATCCGCAGCGGCGGTCACGACCTTGAGGCGGCCGACCATCACCGGCGCCTCGGGGCCCTGCCCCAGCGGCACGACCGTCACGGTGCCGTCGTTGCCGATGGCGATCTGCGAATTCGGCGGCACCGACAGCGGGCCGCCATCTCCCATCACCACGTGCCCGGCGCCGTTGCGCAGCAATCCGTCCGGCCCGACCTGCAGATCGCCCGCCCGCGTGTAGGCCTCCGCACCGTCCGGCGCCTGCACCGTGAGCCAGCGATCGTTGCCCAGTGCGACGTCCAGCGAATTGCCGGTCTGCATGATGCTGCCAGCGCTGCCGTCGAAGCCCTGGCCCTGCAGCTGCGTGTTGACGCGCGTAGCCATCAGCGGACCGTCGACCGCCACCGCCTGCTGCGCCGCGAGTTCGGCCTTGAAGCCCACCGTGCTCGCGTTCGCCAGGTTGTGACTGTTGACCGCCTGCGCCCTGAGCGTCTGCGCGGCACCGGTCATTGCAACGTACAGAGCGCGGTCCATGTGTTTTTCCCACTAAGGACGGGGCCGACAGGCCCCGTTTGAAAGTAATTACCGGATGTTGATGATCGTCTGCGTGACCTGATCGCTGGTCGAGATCATCTGCGCGTTCGCCTGGAAGTTGCGCTGCGCGGTGATCATGTTGACCAGCTGCTCGGTGAGATCGACGTTGGAAGCTTCCAGCGCCCCGGACTGCACCAGCCCGAAGCTGCCCGACCCGGCGATGCCGCGGATCGCGCTGCCGGCGTTGAAGGTCTCGCCCCAGGTCGTGTCGCCGAGCTGCTGCAGGCCCTGCTGGTTGGGGAACGTGGCGAGCGCGAGCTGACCCAGCGGCGCGGACTGGCCATTGGTGTAGCGCGCCTGCACGACGCCACCGTCACCGACTTCGATGCCGCTCAAGCGCCCGGTCGTGTAGCCGTCCTGGCCCAGGCGGCTGACGTTGAAGCGCTCGCCGTACTGAGCCGACGCGGACAGATCCAGCGTCATCGCCAGCGGCGCCGAACCGTTGGTGGTGGTCACCGACGGCAAGGTGATCTCGCCGGTGGCGGGTGTCGTCAGGGTACCGGTGTTCGAGTACGTCAGGGTCTGCGGCGTGCCGACGTCGGCGCCGTCCACCTGCACGTGCAGGTTCCACTCGTTGGCGTTGGCCGTCTTCACGAAGAACAGGCTGGCCTGGTGCGAGGCACCGAGCGAGTCGTAGATCGTCACCGCGGTCGTGTGGTTGAAGCTGGTGGGATCGGTGGCGTCGAACGTTCCAGTCGCCGGCACGCTCGCGTTGGCCGGCAAGGTGTAGTTGGCCTCGATGCCCGTCGTCGGCGACGGCGGGTTGTCCGCGGTCGACATGCGAAGATCGGTGAGTCGCGCCGTGTCGAAGTTGCCGGTGCCCGTGATCGGCGGAAACACCTGCAGGCGCTGTCCGGACGCGTTGACGACGTAGCCGTTGCGATCGGTGCCGAAGGCGCCGGAACGCGAGTAGACCGTCGAGCCGTTGTCCGAGAGCGTGAAGAAGCCTTCGCCGGAGATCGCCAGATCCAGCGCGTTGTTCGTGAAGTTCACGGTGCCCTGCGAGAACTGCTGCGCCACGCGATCCAGGCGAGAGCCGGAGCCGATGGCGTTCTCCGCCAGGCCATAGGCCGTCACCGGAAAGAAGTCCGCGAACTGCGCGCGCGACTGCTTGAAGCCGTTGGTGTTCGCGTTGGCGATGTTGTTGGCCGTCGTGGCCAGGTCGGCCTGAGCGGCGTTCAGGCCGGAAAGTGCGATGCGAAAGGACATGGTCGTGACTCCTGTTGGATCGGGGCGCGCGGTGCGGGCGCGCCGCTCAGAGAATTTCGCGGACCGCGGACAAGGCGACCGGGTCCATGCCGTAGAGATTGAGACTCAGACCCGCGCTGCCGAGCGACACGCTGCTGACCATGCCCATCAGCTCCGTGGTCACGGCCTTGGTTCCGGCATCGTTCATGAGCTTCGCGGTCACGCCGTAGCGGCCCCGCTCGACACGATTGCCTTGGTCGTCGAGGCCGTCCCAGGTGAAGCTGGCGTCGCCGGCGGCCTGCGTGCCCAGGTCCATGTGCCGTACGACCTGGCCGGAGGCATCGGTGATCTCCACCGACAGCACGCCGCTGGCCTCCAGCTCGGCACTGCCCGACAGGCCGCCTTCCGGGAACAGGTAGGCCTGCTTGCCCTCCACCATGACGCCGTGGCCGACGAGGCTCGCGGCCTGCAAGGTCTGGTTGGACGTCAATGCGGCGCTCAGGCCGGCCAGCGAGGCCTGCATGCCCTGGATGCCGGAGACGGTCGAGAACTGCGCGATCTGGCCGAGGAAATCGCCCGACTCCATCGGCTTCATCGGGTCCTGGTGCTGCATCTGCGCGGTCATCAGCTTGAGGAAGGCGTCCTGCCCCAGCTCCGTGCGCTTGTTGTCGGCCGAGCCGTTCAGCGCAAGGCCCAGGTTGGAATACGGGTTGTCGTTGGTGACGCCGCCGACGCTCATGGTTCGATCCTCTTTTCCCGGTACCGCTTACTTGCCGAGCGTGAGCGTGCGCATCGCCAGTTCCTTGGCGGTGTTCATCACTTCGACGCTGGATTGATAGGAGCGCGAGGCGGAGATCATGTTGACCATCTCCTCCACGACGTTGACGTTCGGCGCGTAGACGTAGCCCTCGCCGTCGGCGAGCGGGTGTCCGGGCTCGTAGCGCTTCTGCGCCTCGGCCGTGCTTTCGACGACGCCGAGCACGCGCACGCCGGCCGACTCCGGGTTCGCCGCGTCGAGCTGCGCCTGGAACATCGGCAGGCGCGCGCGATACACCGACTGCGCGTCGCCCGACACGCTGTCCGCGTTGGCGAGGTTCGAGGCCACGGTGTTGAGCCGCGCAGACTGCGCGGCCATCGCCGATCCGGCGATGTCGAAGATGCGGAGCGTGCTCATCGGGGATTGCCTCCGTGTGCGTTCATTCGCCGGTGATCGCGGTCAGCAGGCTCTTGAGCTTGCCGTCGAGAAAGCTCAGCGAGGCCTGGTAGCGCAACGCCGAATCCATGAACGCGGCCTGCTCGGTCTGCAGTTCCACCGTATTGCCGTCGACACTCGGCTGCAGCGGTACGCGGTACATCAGCGCCGGATCGGCTTGGGCCCCCGCGCCGTCGAGATGCGCGGCGTGATCGGTGGACAGCGTCGACGCGCCGCTGCCCATTGCCTGTTCGAGCGCGGTACGGAAGTCGAGGTCGCGTGCCTGGAATCCCGGTGTGTCGGCGTTGGCGATGTTGCCCGCGAGCAGGGTCATGCGCCGCTGCTGGATCTGCAGTGCGTGTGCGTGAATGCCGAAGAGCGGATCGACGGTGCCGGCCATTGCGGGCTCCGGGTGAGAGTTCAACCGGGTGCTACAAGGCCTGTGCCAGCTGGTCGTGCTGCGGCGTAACGGTTATCGGCCGCGAGAGATAAAGCTTGATAGAAAAAAGGCTAACGCAAAGGCGCAAAGGGAAAAGAAAGGACGCGAAGGGCTTCCATGAAAAATCTCTGCGTCCTTTCTTTCCTTTGCGCCTTTGCGTTAGCCGTTGGTTCTCCCCACCTGCAAAGCGACGCCCAGCTGCAGGATCCTCAGCGCGTAGATACCAGGCTACGGCATTGCGCTGGTTGTCTGGAGGCGTTCGAGAACGCCTTCCGCCAGATCGTCGGCGCTGAACTTGGGCACGAAGCGGTTCGCGCCGACCTTCTGCGACATGTTGTGGTTGAACGCGCCCGACAACGAGCTGTGCAGCATCACGTAGAGATTGGCCAGCCGCGCGTCGCGGCGGATCTCCGTCGTCAGCCGATAGCCGTCCATGTCCGGCATCTCGACGTCGGAGATCAGCATCAGCAATTCGTCCTCGGGCCTGACGCCGCGATCGGCCATGCCCTGCAGGTAGCGCAGCGCCTCGCGGCCGTTGGCGACCGTCGTGCAGGGCACACCCAGTTCGCCGAGCACGCGCTCGATCTGCGTGCGCGCCACCTTGGAATCGTCGGCCACCAGCGCGCGCTTGCCGCCGGTGCCCAGGCCTCCGAAGCGCGCCCGCAGGGTCTCGCTCAGTCCCGGCGGATTGCCGACGACGTCGGCCAGCACCTTCTCGACGTCGATGATGGCCACCAGCTCGCTGCCGACGCGCGTCGTCGCGGTCAGGTGCCCCTGCGGACCGGACGGCGGCGGCTCCACCGAGGAGACGTCGACGTGCACTATGCGATCGACCGTGCGCACGAGGAAGCCCTGCACGGTGCGGTTGAACTCGGTGACGATCACGTGCCGCGCGGTCTTGCCGCTGGCCTCGCCGCCGACGGCGCGATGCAGGTCGATCACCGGCACCACCTTGCCGCGGATTTCGGCGATGCCGGCGACCTGGGCATGCATGTCCGGCTGCCAGCTCAGCTTCGGGCAGGGGATCACCTCGCGCACCTTGAACACGTTGATGCCAAATATCTGGCGCTCGTCGAGTCGGAATAACAGCAGCGCGAGGCGGTTGTGCCCGGCGAGCTGGGTGCTGCGATCGATACTGTCGAGGAGGCCGGCGCCCATGTGAGCCCTGCAAGGGTCGTGGAATCAGGAACCGCCACGGCAAGTCCCGGACCAGCCCTCGAAGCCGGATTCGAGGGGCGTCGCGACGCATTACCGTCGGCCCGCAAGCTGGAACGCAGCTTGCCGGTGAACCCGCATGATCGACCTGCGCATCCGCCGCGCCTTCGCGAGCTTCCTCGACCGGACGCGGCCGGCAACCGCGCTGCTGGCCCTGTCCGGACTGTTCTGCACCGCGCAGGCGCAGCCGGCCTACCAGAGCATCCCGTCGATCCGCGCCGCAGCGCTCGAGCACGCGCGCGCGGCGTCGCCGGAGAACGCGAAACTCGACGGCGGCCGCATCGACGACCGGCTTCGGCTAGCCGCCTGCCCCGCTCCGCTGGCCACGCGCACCGCGTCGAACGGGGCCTCGGCCCTGAGCGTCGAGGTCCGCTGCGATGCGCTGGGCTGGAAGCTGTTCGTGCCGGTGGGCGTCAGCGTGCAGGTGCCGGTCCTCGTCGCCACGCGCGGCCTGGCTCGCGGCGACACGGTGTCGGCCGCGGACGTCGAAACGCAGATGCGTCCGCGCGCGGGCCTCGGGCTGTCGTGGGTGGGATCGATCGACCAGATTCGCGGCCGTCCGCTGACGCGGCCGGTCGCCGCCGGCAGCGTGCTGTCGCCGGCGACGTTCGCGGCCGCGCACGTCGTGCGCCGCGGACAGTCGGTCACCCTGATCGGCATCAGCGGC
>CAZXXM010000229.1:0-5588 GCA_964644715.1 uncultured Salinisphaerales bacterium | reverse complement strand
CGGACGCATCGAACAGGCTGCGCGTGCCTCCGGCCGGATCGTCCAGCGTCAGCAGCTCGTCATAGGGCTTGAGTTCGTACGTGCTCTGCTTGCCTGCCTTCGCGTCGTCGGCCGCCACCAGCCTCAGGACGGCGTGCGTACCCGTCCGGAGCCGCACCGCGACGTCGCCGGCGGGCAGATCCTTCTGCGGGAACAACACGGACGCAGACGCGTCCTCGCGCCGCTTCAGCTGCGGCTGCATCGCGAAGCCGAGATGGTCGTCGCCGGAGATGCGCACGGTGTCGTGCATCAGGGGCTGGCCCTGCTCGTCGAACGTCACGCGCCAGATCAATCCGTCCATCGTGCCCGCCACGCCATCGCTCCTGTGTTGCGGCAGACGCTCCGAGAACCAGACGAAGTAGTTGATCTGCAGCAGGCTCTTGCCGCCGAAGCGCGCGAGTCCCGGCAGGAAGTACACCGTGGGCTTGCCGACGTCCACGTCGGGCCCATTGGCCGAGTGGATGGGCGCTCCCACTCGGTCGTAGTCGCCCGCGGTTTCGATCCAGAGCTGCGGGGCATGCGTATAGGCGATGTGCACGACCTCGGACCACAGCAGGCCGATGCGGCCGAGCAGGTCGCGCGGCTTGTTGCGCAGATCGATGGTCCCGGCCTCGTACTCGACCTGGGGATTGGCGTGCGGCTTCCACAGCACGAGGCTCGCCGGCGACGCAGGATCTTCCAAGGGGGCGGCGAACGCGGCCCGCGTCGCTTCGCGCTCCTGTGCGATGGCGCGCTTCAGGAACGGCACGGCCAGCGGATACAGACCCGCAATGCGCTGGCCGGTGGAGTAGTCGTCGGGCACGGCCGCCGACGCGACGAGCTTGTCGCGAAAATCGGCGTCCTCGAGTTCCCAGCTGCGCAGCCATCCGCCGCAGGCGCGCATGTCGAGCAGCAGCGAGGCCGACTCCTCGGGCGTCATCTTCAGGTTGCGCAGTTCGATCTCGCGCGACTCGTCCTCGTTCGCGCGCAGGTAGCCCACCCATTCCCAGAACGCATCCATCGTTGGAATCTGCCGGGCGAACGAAGCCGAGTAGCGATCGCTGCGAAGGTAGGGAAAGCCGGGGATGCGGTGATAGCTCGCATCGCGCACGCCCGCGCCGTCGATGCGCGCGTCGACCTGCTCGTAGAGCTTGAGGCACTTGTCGCCGTCGGGCGTATCGGGTCGCGAACCCGCGAGCATCGTGGAGCAGCCGGAGATGGCAAAGGGCAACAGCGATGCCAGCGCCAGCCGTGCGAGCCGAGGGGTCATGTCCACTTTTCCTTACCGGGCGAGGCCGTGAGTACGCCGGTTCGAGGAAAACAGACTCATCGCCGGGGCGTCTATGCGGGTACGCGCCCTATTGCGGCACCCGCTTCGCGGCCAGCCCCTCAGCAAACCGCATTCCCGTGCTCAGGCGGCGAAGGCCTCGGCGATCAGTTCGTAGGAACGCAGGCGCGCCTCGTGATTCCAGACGTTGGTGACGATCATCAATTCGTCGGCCTTGCTACGGACCTGCAGGTCCGAGAGCTCGGCGCACACCTGGGCCGGGGTACCGACGAAACTCGGCCCGCGCATGCGCTGCACCTGCAGGCGCTCGGACTCGCTCCACGGATAGGCCTCGGCCTCCTCGGGGCTCGGCAGTGCCGCGTGCTCGCCGCGCGCCATGCGCAGCCAGACCAGTTCCATCGTCAGCGCGAGACGCTGCGCCTCGGCCTCGGTGGGCGCGCAGATGGCGGCCACGGCCAGGATCGCGTGTGGTTTCGGGAAAAGCTCCGAGGGCTGGAACGCATCGCGGTACGACTCGATCGCCGGTTCCGGCGGCTCCGGGCTGAAGTGGCTCGCGAACGCATAGCCGAAGCCCGACGAACCGGCCGCACCGGCGCTGGCGCCGCTCGATCCCAGGATCCACACCGGCGGCAGCCGAACGTCGTCCGGCATGACACGGACCTTGGCCAGCGGATGCCCGACCGAGAACCGGGCTTGCGACAGGAACAGCAGCTCCGACATCAGCGGCGAGAACTGTTCGCCGCTGAACGAGCGCAGCGCGCGACTCGAGCCCGCTTCCGAACCCGGCGCACGGCCGATGCCCATGTCGATGCGGCCGGGATGCAGCGCCGCGAGCGTGTGGAAGGCCTCGGCGATCCGCAGCGGCGCGTGGTTGGGCAGCATGATGCCGCCGGATCCGACGCGGATGCGCTCGGTCGCCGAGGCCACGTGTCCGATCAGGATCTCGGGTGCGCTGCTGGCCACCATCGGCATGCTGTGATGCTCGGCGAACCAGTAGCGCTCGAAGCCCAGCCGTTCGGCGAGGCGCGCGAGATCGACGACGCGGCGTGCGGCGAACGACGGCGGCGTGCCGTCCGGAACCGGCGCAAGATCGAGAACGGAAAGCGGGATTTTCATCGGCATCGAATCGGATGGATCGGAACGCGGGCGGAACGGAGCAGCGGCAAGCCTTCGCCGGATGCGGCGACCTTCACCGCAAAAATCACGGTGCTCCGATGAAGTCGAACTTGCCGATCTCCAGCCCGTTGTGGCGCAGGATGTTGTAGGCCGTCGTGCAGTGGAAGTAGACGTTGGGCAGCAGGAAGAACTGCAGATAGGTCTGGCCTTCGTAGTTCAGATCGCCGCGCGGCGTCTTGATCGTGACCGTGCGCGTCTCGCTGCCGTCGATCATCGCCGGCGTGGCCGTAGCGAGAAAGGCGAGCGTCTTTTCGATGCGCGCATCGAGTTGCGCGAACGTCGTCTCGTTGTCCTCGAACTTGGGCGCTTCGACACCGCCCAGGCGCGCAACACAGCCCTTGGACATGTCGCAGGCGATACGGACCTGCGAAGCCAGCGGCAGCATGTCCGGAAACAGGCGGAAGCCGATCAGCGCAGCCGGATCGATCTTCTTCGCCTCGCAGTGCGCGGCCGCCTTGGTGAGGATGTTGCGCAGATTGCCCAGGGCGCGGACCAGCGCGGGAATCGAGGATTGATACATGCCGAGTGACATCTGCAGCTCCAGTCGGAACGGGGATCGGGACGCGCGATTCTACGCCCGGTGCATGACGTTGCCGGCAGCGCGTGTCACGCTCGGGCCTGGCCCCGCCCTGCCCGCTTCCTTCGCGTGATCGCAAGATTCCTGATGTCGTCGCTGCTCGTCCTCTGCACGGGCCCCGTCCTCGCGCAGTCCGCGGCCCCGATGAGCTGGTCCGACGTGCAGGCGCGGCCGCAGCCGGCGCCGGGCGTGCGGGTGACCTATGGCGGTGCGCAGCAGCAGTTCGGCGAATTGCGCGTGCCGCCGGGGCCGGGCCCGCACCCGGTCCTGGTGCTGATCCACGGCGGCTGCTGGCACCGCAGCTTCGACCTGCAGTATTTCTCGCAGCTGGCCGAGGCGCTGACGCGCGAAACCGGCGCGGCGACGTGGAACATCGAGTACCGCCGGCTCGGCGACCCTGGCGGCGGCTGGCCCGGCACCTTCCTCGACGTGGCCAACGCCACCGACCAGATCCGCGCGCTGGCGGAACGTCATCACCTCGATCCTTCGCGCGTGGTGGCGCTGGGCCACTCCGCCGGGGGCCAGCTCGCGCTGTGGCTGGCGGCGCGTGACCAGCTGCCGGCCGGCAGCGCACCGTACCGCCCGAATCCGATGAAGCTGCGCGGCGTGGTCGGCCTGTCCGCGATCACTGACCTGTCCTCGTTCTCGAGGTCTTCGGGCGGATGCAATGCCGCCGTCGGCGAACTGCTCGGCGGTCCGCCGGAACGCCAGGTGCTGCGCTACCAGCAGGCTTCGCCGCAGGCGCTGCTGCCGCTGGGCGTGCCGCAATGGCTGATCCAGGGCGCCGACGATCCGATCGTGCCGGCGGCCTCGGTGCGTGCGTACCAGAAGGCGGCGCAGGACGCCGGCGACACGGTGGAGCTCAGCGAGATCCCGGGCGCGGGGCACTTCGAGCCGGCGTTGCCCGGCAGCAGCGCATGGCCGTCGCTGTTGAAGGCCGTCCGCGCGTCACTCGGAACACCGCAACCATAGCCCGGACGAAGTCCGGGGTTGCGCTCGATTTGGGAGAAGCATCCCGGACTTCGTCCGGGCTACGGTTGCTGATTCAGTCCGCGTCGCGGACCGGCTTGCGCAGAACCTTGGTACGGCCACGCGAGGTCTTTTCGTCCACGCGACGCTGCTTGGCCGCCTTCGACACTCGTGTGGGACGGCGCACGCGCGGCACGACCGTCGAAGCCTCGATCAGGTCCCGCAGGCGTTCGAGCGCGGCCTCGCGATTCTGCTCCTGGCTGCGATGCTGCTGCGCCTTGATGACGATCGCGCCCTCGCGCGTCAGGCGCTGATCGCGGCGCGCGAGCAGTCGCAGCTTGCAGTCTTCCGGCAGCGACGAGGCGCGGACGTCGAAGCGCAGATGGATCGCGGTGGCGGTCTTGTTGACGTTCTGGCCGCCGGCGCCCTGCGAGCGCACCGCGTCCATCTCGATCTCGCACAAGGGGACCGCGAGCCGCGGCGTCACCCGCAGCACCTGCGTGGGCTCGCCGACGATCGCCTGCGGGTCCATGTCCGCTGCGTCGCTGCTCATGGACTCGCCACGATCTGCGACAGCGCGCCGAGAAAGCCGTCGACATCACCTGGGCCGTTGTCCTTGCCGAAGCTCACGCGGATCGCACCCTTGGCGGTGACGCGATCGTGGCCCATCGCCAGCAGCACGTGGCTGGGCTCACCCGAACCCGATGCGCAAGCGGAACCCGAAGAGACGGCAAAACCCTTGCGGTCCAGCGCCATCAGCAGCGCCTCGCCGTCCCAGCCCGCGATCGCGAACTGCAGCGTGTTCGGCACGCGTTCGGGCGCGCCGCTGCCGAAGATCAGCGCGTCGGGGCGCGCGCGCAGGCCTGCTTCGAGGCGCTCGCGCAAGGCGAGCACCCGGGCCGTACGCTCTTCGAGTTCCAGGCGCGCGAGCTCGGCCGCGGCACCGAAGCCGACGATCGCCGCCACGTTCTCGGTGCCACCGCGCAGTCCGCGTTCCTGCGCGCCGCCGTGCTGGATCGGCTTCATGTCGACGTGGCTGCGCACGACCAGGGCGCCGGCGCCCTTGGGTCCGTAGATCTTGTGCGCGGACAGGCTCAACAGGTCGGCGTCGAGTTCGAGAATGTCGACCGCGATCTTGCCCGCCGCCTGCACGGCGTCGACGTGCATCAGCGCGCCGGCCGCGTGCGCGAGCGCGGCGGCGCGGGCGACATCCTGGATCACGCCGGTTTCGTTGTTCGCGCGCATCGCGGAGACCAGCCGGACCGGGCCGGCCGCGATCTGCGCCGCGAGCAGATCGAAATCGAACAGCCCGCGGGCGTCGACCGCGATCGGCTCCACACCCCACCCGGCCTGCACGAGCGATTCGGCGGCTTCCATGACCGCGGGATGATCGGTGGCGCCGTAGAGCACGCGCGACACCGGTTCGCCGGCGACCGCGCCTTTCAGCGCAAGGTTGTTGGCCTCGGTTCCCCCCGAGGTCCAGACGATTTCCTTGGCCTCGCAACCGACCAGCAGCGCGACCTGCATGCGCGCCTGCTCCACGGCATCGCGCGCGATGCG
>CAZXXM010000228.1:4520-5612 GCA_964644715.1 uncultured Salinisphaerales bacterium | reverse complement strand
CTTCGCGCTCGATCACATCAACCTGTGGGTGCTCGACGACGAGATCGACGGACACCACGGGTTCACGATCATCGACAGCGGCATCACGTCGGACGAAACGAAGTCGGCGTGGGAACAGGTCTTCGACGGCCTGTTCGGCGGGCAGCCGCTGCTGCGCCTGCTCTGCACGCACTTCCACCCGGACCATCTCGGCCTCGCTCACTGGCTCACCGCGGGTGGTAACCGCGGACGCTGGCAGGCGCCACTGTCCATGAGTGCGACCGAGTATGCGTTCGGCCGCGTCCTCTCGGCGGGCGGCGACGATACGAGCGGCGAGGGCGCGGCGGCGCACTTTCGGCGCCACGGGCTGGTCGACGAGGAGTCGCTGGCGCGGGTGCGCGCGCGCGGCTCGGGCTACTACCCGAAGCTGGTTCCGAAGGTACCGCCGCGCTTTCGACGCCTGCTGGAGGGCGACGAAGTGGCGATCGGGCCCGCGCAGGGCAAGCGGGTGTTCCGCTGCATTGTGGGCTACGGCCACTCGCCGGAGCATGTGTCGCTGTACAGCGAAACGGACCGGCTGCTGGTCGCCGGCGATATGGTGCTACCGCGCATCTCGACCAACGTCAGCGTGTTCGACGTGGAGCCCGAGGGCAATCCACTGCCGCGGTACCTGCACTCTCTCGATCGACTGCTGCTGCTGCCCGCCGATACGCTGGTGCTGCCATCGCACGGCAAGCCGTTCACCGGGCTGCACCAGCGCGTCGCGCAGCAGCATGCGCACCACCGCGAGCGTCTGGCGGAAGTGCTCGCGGCGTGCGCGTCACCGCAGACCGCTGCCAGTATCGTGCCGGTGCTCTTCAAGCGAACGCTCGATCTGCACCAGACCACGTTTGCGCTCGGCGAAAGCCTCGCTCACCTGCATGCGCTGTGGTACGAGGGTGCGGTGGAGCGCGTCGAGCGCAACGGGGTGTTCCAGTTCCAGGCGACCCATTGAGACCGGAGTGACACGATGAAGCGACGCAGGGTCACCGACCTCGTCAACGCAGGGCGCGACCCGCGCGCGAGTTTCGCGGTGGTCACTTGCGCCGAGCAGCTGGAGAAACTGCCGTCGAA
>CAZXXM010000228.1:0-4510 GCA_964644715.1 uncultured Salinisphaerales bacterium | reverse complement strand
ACCCGCGCGCCAGCTTCGACTTCGTCAATCCGCCGCTGGTCCGTGGCTCCACCGTGCTGCATGAAAGCGTCGCCGACATGAAGGCGCGCATCACCAGCCGCAATGCCGGCGCCGATCTCCCGGTCACCTACGGCATCTACGGCACGCCCACGCATCATGCGTTCTACGAGGCGCTGAACGCACTGGAGGGGGGGCATGCGAGCTGGGCGCTGCCGTCGGGACTCACCGCATGCACGGTACCGGTGCTCGCCTACGCGCAGACCGGCGACCACGTGCTCGTGCCCGACTCGGTCTACTGGCCGACGCGCCGCTTCTGCCGCGACACGCTCGCCCGCTACGGCGTGGAGACGACCTTCTACGATCCGCGCATCGGCGAGCAGGGTCGCGCCGCCGTCGAGTCCCTGTTCCGGCCGACGACGCGCGTGCTGTTCCTCGAGTCGCCGGGATCGCTCAGCTTCGAGATGCAGGACGTCCCGCTGCTGGCAGAGGTCGCGCGCCGCCGCGGCGCGGTCAGCATGATGGACAACACCTGGGCCACGCCGCTGTACTTCCAGCCGCTCGCCCACGGCGTCGATGTCTCGATCCATGCGGCCACCAAGTACATCTGCGGCCACTCCGACGTCATCATGGGCACGGTGACCAGCAATGCGTCGGCCTGGCCGCCCCTGCGCGAGCTCATACACCATCTCGGGCTGACCACCAGCCCGGACGATGTCTATCTTGCGCACCGCGGCCTGCACTCGATGGCGGCGCGCCTGCGCCAGCACACGGCGACCGCGTGGCGGCTGATCGAGTGGCTGCAGTCGCAGCCCGAGGTCGCGCGCATCCTGTACCCGGCGCTGGCGTCCGATCCCGGTCACGCGCTGTGGAAGCGCGACATGTCCGGCGCCTCGGGCCTGTTCGGCGTGGTGCTGCGGCCGGTTGCCCAGGATCGATTCGTCGCGTTCATCGATGGCCTGCAGCTCTTCGGGCGCGGCTACTCGTGGGGTGGCTTCGAAAGCCTGCTGATTCCGGTGTTTCCGGAGCGAACCGTAGTACCGCTGTCCTTCGAGGGACCGCTGTTTCGCATCGCCGCCGGACTCGAGGACGCCGACGACCTGATCGAGGATCTGGTCGCCGGCTTCGAGCGCCTGCGCGGCTGAAGGAATGCCAGTCCGCGGCGCGTCCCCGGTGCGAAGCCACCGCGCGAAGTATGCGGTGGCCGGCGGGGTTGCTGCCGTCCTGGTGGCGATACTGGTTGTCTGGCTGCGGCCCGCTCCAACGGCGCCTTCCTCAGCCGCGCCAGTAACAGACCTCGCGACATCCGCAAGCCGCGCCGGCGGTGCGCCGACGCCGGCCGCAGAGGAATCCGTGCGGAATGCGGCCGCCACCGTCGAACTCTGCGGCTACGGGCGCGTCGCGCCGATCCGCACGATCGACGACTACCCTGCAGGCGTTGTCGCCGCAGCCGAAACAGCCATGGCCCGCATTGGCGTCGATCTGCTGGCGCAGCCGCAGGCGCGCTTGCAGGCGATCGGCCACTACGCGCAGCTGGTGGCTGCGATGCGCGCCGCTGGCGAGGAGTTCCAGCGCCGGAATCCGAATTGCGACGACGAGGCCTGCGCGCAGCGCCGCCAGCAGGCGGCAGAACAGGCCGCTGCAACTTCTGCGCAAGCGCTGGCGCAACTCGCGGTCGCATCGCAGGACGCGACAGCGTACGCACTCGGGGTGTACGGCTGCCGCCTGAACCGCGAAGGCGCGTGCGTGCAGCTCACGACGACGCGCTGGGCCCAGCTCGCGCCGGACAATGCGGTGCTGTGGTTTGTACTCGCCGAAGAGGCGCACGGCCGCAAGGACGAAGCGGCGCTGGCAGAAGCGCTGCACCGCGCCGCGCGCGCGAAATTCTCCGACTATGACTGGAGCGCGATTCTTGCCATGGCCGACCATCGCGAGGTGGCGGCGCTGGCGCCGGCTTCGCGGCTGGTCTTCCTGACGACGTTGATCGGCATCTACGCCGCCTTTCCGGCGCCGGGCTATCTGGCGGCCTCGCAGGCTTGTGCTGCTGAACGACAGGCGGATCCAGCGCGGCGCCAGCTCTGCAGCGATCTCGCCACGATGATGACTGAACGCAGCGGTTCGCTGCTGGAGTTTTCGCTGGGTACCGCCATCGGGGAACGCGCTGGTTGGCCAGCGGAGCGGGTGCAGCGGCTGCGCGACGAGAAGGATGCGATCTTGCTGATCGGCTCCAGGGATTTGATCGCCGAAGACGTGCACAGCTGCCGCTTTCTGGAGTACGCCGAGACGCGCACGCGCGAATTCGCAACGCTCGGCGAACTGCGTGCCGGCCGCCAGCGCATCGCCGCCAGCGGCCGTTCGGCCAGCGCCCTGGCCGCCGAGTGGCGCGAGCTGCAGCGCACGCAGGCGGCCGCGGCGGCTGCAGCGAAGGTCACGGCAACCAAGTAGCGAGGCGAGCGCGGCATCACACTCTGGCTGGGCAATCCGGCTCCGGTGTTGTCCGCGCAACCCGACGGAGTGAACTCGGCAAGCCCGTTGACGACCGCAATGCATGCTCCGAAACTCGCGATCCTGTGCGGGCTGCAAGAGGGTTGGGCCCCGGACGTCTAGGCGGAGGCACTCGATGAGCGAAGCTCTGGCGACCGGATCCATCCGGCCGACCGCAGGTAGCACCGTATCGGAAAGGCGCTTCTTCACCGGCATCGCGCTCGCGATGCTGGCCACGGTTCTTGTCGGTTTCGCGCGCAGCTTCTTTCTGCGGCCGCTGTTTCCCGACTGGCCGTCGCCGCCCGAGTCCATTTTCTACGTGCACGGGGTGGCATTCACCGCGTGGGTCGTCCTGTTCCTGGTGCAGGCTTTGCTGGTCGGCGGTGGCCGCACAGACCTGCATCGCAGGATCGGCCCGTACGGCGCGGTGCTGGCGGCTGTGATGGTCGTGCTCGGGACACTCGGTGCGCTGGTCGCCGCGCGGCGGCCGGGCGGGTTTGTCGATGTTCCGGTGCCCCCGCTGCAGTTCCTCGCGATTCCCCTGTTCGACATGCTGCTCTTCGCCGCCTTCGTCTGGCTCGCGGTGTCGCAACGGCGCACGCCGCAGAATCACAAGCGCTGGATGCTGCTGGCTACGATCTGTCTGCTGGCCGCGGCGATAGCGCGCTGGCCGTTTTTCGCCGCGTTCGGGCCGCCGGCGTTCTTCGGCCTCACGGATCTCTTCGTGATCGCGCTGGCCGTCTGGGACCTGCGTTCGCGCGGCCGCCTGCATCCGGTAACGCTATGGGGCGGGCTGCTGCTGATCGCATCGCAGCCGCTGCGCATCATGATTTCCGGCACCGACGCCTGGATGTCGTTCGCGCGCTTCGCCGTCGGACTGCTCGGCTGATCGATTGAGGCGATTCGAGCGCGCTCAGCTGCCCGATGACGCGCGCGGCTTCTGTTTGCGTCGCCGTGTCAGGCGATCGAAGAGCCCGCGCGGCATCAGCTTCAGCACGGCCGAGACGACGCCCATCGGCCAAGGAATCGTGCGGTAACGCACGCCGGCGAGCATCGCGTCCACGGCGCGTGGTGCGAAGTCAGCCGCATCCATCAGGAACGGCATCGCATAGGGATTCTTCGCCGTCAGCTCGGTGCGGATGAAACCGGGCGAGATCGTCACGACCTTGACCTGCGCTTTCGACAGCTCCACACGCAGGCTCTCGCAATAGGTGATGACGGCGGACTTCGACGCGCAATAGGCTTCCGAGCCTGGCAGGCCGCGGATGCCGGCGACGCTGGCGATGCCCACCAGCGTGCCTCGACCGCGTGCTTTCATCGGCGCGATGAACGGGTGGAATGTGCTCGCCATCGCGAACACGTTGGTGTCGAACACGCGCCGGAGCTGCGCCAGATCCTCGTAGTGCTCGGTCTTCATGCCGACCGAGATGCCGGCGTTGGCAACCACGATGTCGGCGCCACCGGTGGCGGCCTCGAACGCGCGACCCGCCGCGATGATCGCATCGACGTCGGTTACGTCGACGGCATACAGGTGGTGGCGACCGGGCAGCGTGACGGCCAGGGCGTCGAGCACTTCCCGGCGGCGCGCCACCAGCCCCAGAGAGGCGCCACGGCTGGCGAACTCTCTTGCCAGTGCAGCGCCGATACCGCTGGAAGCGCCGGTGATGAAGACGTTCATCGGCATGGCGAGAGTCTAGGGCCTGTATCGGGCTTCGCGAGTACAGGCAACCGGCACGTCGCCGTCCGGTGCCGTGCTCGGTCAGCGTGCGTGCGTATCGACGCGCGAGGCGAAGTCTTCTACTTCTTGGACTTTTCCGCGCGGGCGCGCTGCACCAGATAGTCGAGCACGATCAGGCTGCCTTCGCGCGATCCGACCATCGAGGGTGCCGTCGTGAACTTGCCGTCGACTGCCACGGCTGGCGTGCCGTCGATCTTGTACGCGCGCCAGATCTGACCTGCCCGATTGGACCGCGCCGCGACCGAGAACGAGTTGTAGGTGTCGGTCCACTGCTTGCGATCGATGCCGTTG
>CAZXXM010000227.1:0-5620 GCA_964644715.1 uncultured Salinisphaerales bacterium | reverse complement strand
GATCCGTTCTGGAAGACCCATGGGCCGCCGAACGGCTGGGGGTGCCAGTGCCGCGTCGACTCGTTGTCCGATCGCGATCTCAAGCGCATGGGCAAAACGGGACCCGACGAGGCACCGCCCATCGAGATGGAAGAGCGGACGGTCGGCATTCGCGGACCGAACCCGCGCACGGTGAAGGTCCCCAAGGGCATCGATCCTGGCTTCGGCTACAGCGTGGGTGAGGCGGCCTACGGGCAGCAGCTCGCGGACGACACGATGGCGGCCTGGCGAACGCAGGGGGCCGCAGCCTGGCAGAACCTGACGCCGCAGACGTGGGTCGACCGCGGCCGGCCGCCGGGAATTCCGCTCGATCCGCCAGTCGCACAGATCGTCGCCCCGGTTGAGTCCAAAGAGGCGATGGTCGACCAGCTGAAAACCATCCTCGGCGGCGACGAGAAGGTCTTCGACGTGAAAGGGCTGCCCGTGGCGGTCAACGCCGAGAGTCTCGCAGCGCACCTGGATGACCTGGGGCGGTCCAGGTTTCTGCCGCTGCTGCCGGAAGCACTCGCCGACCCATTCGAGGTCTGGACGTCGTTCGAGCGGCACAAGGGCACCGGCCTGGTGGTTCTACGGACCCGCGTGATCAAGGCCGTGGCGCTCGACAAGGGGCGCGCGTTGCTCGTGGTGGCGAATGTAGTGCGAGGCCGGCTCGAAGCCTGGACCTTCATCCCCACCGAGAACGTCGGCTACCTGCAGGCGAGCCGAAGGGGAGAACTACTGTGGGGGCGATGAGAATCAGGAACTCACCCCGCCGCGCCAGGGTGGTCAAACGCTGCAACTCGACGGGGCTTGGCCCTCGCTGCAACGCCGGAAAGGAACAATAACATGGCCGGCGCACGCATCTCTGTCGAGTTCGACCTGGCGCCGTTCCTCCGCGCGGCGGACGCGATTGAGGGGGTCGCCGACAACAACGTCGAGATCCTGCAGGCCGAGATCGGCGAGCTGCTCATGCAGTCGCACCGGCGCCGCTTCATCGATCAGAAGGCCCCTGACGGCACGCCCTGGGCGCCGCTGTCGCCGGCCTACAAGGCGAAGAAGAAACAGAACGCGGACCGGGTCCTGGTGCTGCACGGGCTGCTCGCCGGCACGCTTCGGTACCAGGTCGGAGTCGAGGGCCTGCTGTTCGGCACCGACCGCGTCTACGGCGCGGTCCACCAATTCGGCGCCAAGAAGGGCCAGTTCGGTCAGGGCACCTACACGACGAGGAAGGGATCGTTCCCGATTCCTTGGGGGAACATCCCGGCTCGCCCGTACCTGGGGGTGTCCGAGGAGGACAAGGTGGAGATCGCCGAGCTGATAAAGGACCGGCTCGCGGCGGCTCTCGCAGGGTGATTTGGAGGTACTTCAATGGCGGTTTTTTCCACCATTCGAGATCTGCGTTGCCGGTAATTTCGACGACTCGGCGGTTCCAACGGGCTGGAAATGGTGGACAAACCATCTGTCGCACGTGGTTCGCCCGATTCCTCGCTATCCCATTGTTTCCCGGCTCAATCCCGGTTTATCCCGGCCACCGTCCCTTTGGACAGATCATGTGTCGGGGTGCACTTACGCAGGTGCCCGGCACCGCCTCAGAATTCTTTCTGGGGGATTTCCAAAAAAATCCGGTCTGCCGACGCGGGCGATCGCGCGCCGTGCGAAATCCGGACCTGCCCCGTTCTCCTCGGACGATCCAGCGACACCTCATGTCCGGACGGGCGCGTCGTCGATTGCGTGATCGACGTTCATGTGCATGCGCGGCCGAAAGACGCGGGTCTTCCCGGGCCCTCGATGGAACCTTCCAGCGATGTGAGCCGTTCCATTTATTCCGGCCCGCTGACACGGGATCTCTTCTCCGCATCTGCTCACGATCATGCCTCGTTCCGTCTGCGAAATTTCCAGCTTCCTCCTCGAGCCAGTCCCTGCGTCTTCGCAGGCCCGCGATCGGGCGCGATCGTGAGGTCGGGGCCGTGTCTGGCGCGGGGCGACACGCCGCCGGAGGCATCGATCGGTGAAAGAAATGCGGTGCGGCACCGCGTGGAGGCCACGTCCAGCGGCGCCGATCGCGAACGGCGACATCCCCTGGACGGCGCTTCGGTGCTGATAACGGGAGGAACGGGGTCCTTCGCGCACCATTTCGTTTCGGCGCTGATGGAGCGCCACGCGCCGCGTCGCGTGGTGATCTACTCGCGCGACGAATTCAAGCAGTTCGAGATGGCGCAGGAATTCAATGCGCCGGTCATGCGCTACTTCATCGGCGACGTGCGCGATGCGCCGCGCCTGTCGGAGGCGATGCGCGACATCGATATCGTGGTCCACGCCGCCGCGCTCAAGCAGGTGCCCGCGGCGGAATACAACCCGACGGAGTGCATCAAGACCAACATCCACGGCGCGGAGAACGTGATCGCGGCGGCATTGGCCAACAACGTGCGGCGTGTCATCGCCCTGTCGACCGACAAGGCCGCGAATCCGATCAATCTCTACGGCGCCACGAAGCTCTGCTCCGACAAGCTGTTCGTCGCGGCAAACAACATCGCGGGCGATCGCAGCACACGCTTCTCGGTGGTGCGCTACGGCAACGTCGTCGGGACGCGAGGCTCCGTCGTACCGCATTTCCGCAAGCTGATCGCCGGCGGTACCACGCAGATCCCGATCACGCACGAGGCGATGACGCGATTCTGGATTTCGCCGCAGCAAGGTGTCGACTTCGTGCTGCGATGCTTCATGCGCATGTCTGGCGGCGAGATCTACGTTCCGCGCCTGCCATCGGTGAGGATCGTCGACGTCGCCCGCGCGCTCGCCCCGCACCTGCCGATCAAGATCACCGGCGTCCGTCCCGGGGAAAAACTGCACGAGGTCCTTTGCCCGGAAGGTGACGCGCACCTGACGTACCGGTTCGCGGATCACTTCGTCATCCGCCCGGCGATCCAGTTCTCCAGGCCCGTGGACTACCGGCGCAACGCCTGTGACGAGTCCGGTATGCCGGTGGAACTGGGTTTCGAGTACGCCTCGGGTACCAATCCGCACTTCCTGTCGGTCGACGAGATCTTCCGTTTCGATGCCTGCATGACGGCATGATCCGTTACGCACAGCCGTTCCTCGACGACGAGGACATCGCGGCGGTGACGGCGGTCCTTCGCACCCCGAACCTGACGCAGGCCGGACAGGTGCCGCATTTCGAGCGCCGCGTGGCCGAATACTGCGGGGCGGCGGAAGCGATCGCCGTGAACAGCGCCACCTCGGGGTTGCACCTGGCTTGTCTGGCGCTGGGTCTTCGAGCAGGGGACCGCTTCTGGACCACGCCGATCACCTTCGTGGCCACCGCCAACGCGGCCCGCCATTGCGGCGCACTCGTCGAGTTCGTCGACATCGATCCGCGGACGCGCAATCTTTGCGTCGGCCGCCTCGCCGAGAAGCTGGAGGCCGCCGCCCGCACCGGAACACTGCCGGCGATCGTCGCGCCGGTTCACTTCGCCGGGCGTCCCTGCGACCTGCAGGAGATCGCGCGGCTTTCGCGACGCTATGGCTTTCGCGTGCTCGAAGACGCGGCGCATGCGCTCGGAGCGCGTCTTGCCGACGGTTCGCGGGTCGGGGCCGGGCTGCACTCGGATGCCGCGGTCTTCAGCTTTCACGCCATCAAGGTCGCGACGAGCGGCGAGGGCGGCGTCGTGACGACGCGCGACTCCGGAATCGCGGAACGGCTGCGGCGGCTGCGGAGCCACGGCATCGTGCGGGGCGATGCGATGCCCGAAGGATTGAGCGAAGGGCCTTGGTCGTACGCGCAGACCGAGCTCGGCTTCAATTTCCGGATGACCGAATTCCAGGCGGCACTCGGCGCGAGCCAGGTGAAACGGATCCACTCGTTCATCGCCCGCCGCCGGGAACTGGCGATGCGATACGACCGACTGCTCGCAGACCTGCCGGTGCTGCGACCGGCCATGGCGGCCGACGATGGCCAGGCCTGGCATCTCTACGTCGTCGAAGTGGAGGCCGCCCGCAGAAGGGCCGTGTTCGAGCGCCTGCGCGACGAAGACATCGAGGCCAGTGTCCATTACCTGCCGGTCTATCGGCATCCCCTCCATCGCGACGCTGCGCAGCGATGCGACGCCGCGGATCGGTACTACGCTGGTGCACTGACCTTGCCGCTGCACGTGGCGCTGACCGATACCGAGCAGGATCGCGTCGTCGCCAGCCTGAGGGCCGCGTTGTCGTGAGAAGGGTCGCCGTCATCCCGGCGCGGGGCGGCAGCCGCCGTATATCGCGCAAGAACATCCGGCCGTTTCTCGGCCAGCCGGTGATCGCGTACCCGATCGCCGCTGCAAGGGACAGCGGACTGTTCGACGAGGTCATCGTGTCGACCGACGACGCGGAGATCGCGGCGATCGCGCAGGAGGCGGGTGCCCGCGTCCCGTTCGCGCGGCCGGCGGAACTGGCCGGCGACGAGGTCTCGACGATGCCGGTCGTCCGCCATGCGCTGGCCTGGATCGAATCGATGGGCTGCCCGATCGACGTCGCGTGCTGCCTGTATCCGACTGCTGTCTTCGCTGGTGCGGACGATCTGCGCGCATCGTGGGAGCTGTTGGACCGCCGTGCGGCTTCGTTCGTGTTCGCGGCCGTGCCGTACGCGCATCCGGTGCAGCGAGCCCTCGTCGACGACGGCAGCGGGCGCTGTCGTCCGATGTTTCCCGAGCATTGGAACCACCGCACGCAGGATCTGGCCGAGACGCTTCACGATGCGGGTCAGTTCTACTGGCTTCGATCGCCGTTGTGGTCGGATCCCGCGGTCGATCCCTGGCGCGACGCGCTGGCGTATCGACTGCCCCGGCATCGCGTGATCGACCTCGACGAGCCCGGGGACTGGGAACACGCCGAATGCCTGTTCCGCTTGCGGCGCGAGTCGTCCCGGTGATGCGCGTTGCGTTTCGCGTCGACGCCGGGCCGGTCATCGGCACCGGCCACTGGATGCGCAGCCTCGCGCTCGCGCAGGTCTTGCGCGGACGAGACGCAGACGTCTCGTTCGTGTCGCGTCATCCTCCTCCGGAGTTGGCGACGCGGTTGGCGCCGCTCGGCATCGCGCTGGATCGCTTGCCGCCTTCGACGAACCCGGTGGGGACGAAGCCCGAGTCGCCGGCCCATGCCGCCTGGCTCGCTGCGGATCCGATCGACGATGCGCGTGCGACTCTCGCCGCGGTGGCTCGTCGATTCGGTCGAGCCGACTGGTTGATCGTCGATCACTACGGCATCGATGCGCGCTGGCACGATGCAGTCCGGGGTGCGGCCCGGGCGCTGATGGCCATCGACGATCTCGCCGACCGCGCGCTCGCCGTCGACCTGGTGCTGGACCAGGGCTATCGCCACGACGGTACTGATTACGATCGTCGCATGTCGCTCCGCGTTCCGGTGTTGCCAGGCGTGGGCCACGCGCTGCTGCGTGAAGACTTTGCGCAGATCCGGGAAGACGCTTTGTCGCGCCGCGCGCGACTCGCTCCGGTCGAACGGGTCCTGATCAGCTTCGGTGGGGTGGATGCCGCGAACCACGCGCAGGCCGCATTGCGCGTGCTGTCGGAAACGCCGTCGCCCCAGCTCGCGATCGACCTCGTGATCG